>JAZNPV010000024.1:0-12633 GCA_045589835.1 Faecousia sp. | reverse complement strand
CAAGGAAATGAAAATGAGGAAGCCACCCTCTGTGCCGGTAACCAGAGAATTTCTGAAGGAGATGGACAAGGAACTTCTGGCCCGGGCGGGTGGAGAGAGAAAGAACATCAATCCCAGAATCGTCGCGGAAGTTATGACCGATAAATCCTTGGTGGCGAATATCTGCACACCGGATCAACGGATGCGCTTCATCGATCTGATGGAGGAAATCCTGACCGAATACGGAGGTGAGGATGGTGGCACAGGAACGGTCCAATGAGGAACTCTGCATGCTCGCTAAGCAGGGCGATGGAAATGCCTGCCTGCAACTTCTGAAGCAAAATCGTGCATACATCGTAGAGCAGATGACGAAAATGAAATTCCGGTATCACCCTTACTGGCAGGAGATGATAGAGTGGGGCGAAGTGGGGATTCTCAGCAGCATCCAGGATTACGACCCTTCTTACGGCACAACCTTTCTCACCTTTGCCACATACAGAATTGAAACAGAGCTACGGAATTTTCTTCATTCCATTCGAATGGCCTACACGGAAAACTATTATCCGGATGATAAGGACGAAGAAGGTGAATGGGCCGGTGAAGAATTTTGCTTCCGGTCCAACTCAGAGTTGCACCCTCTTGAAAAGATGTTTCTGAGTGAACGGCGAGACCTGCTTTTGTATGCCAGCATGGATGCGCTGCCGGAGATAGAACGCAAATACATTGATTATCATTATGGCTTTGCTACGGGAAAGCCGATGCCGCGGACTGCGGTAGCCAGAATACTTGGCGTACCGGTAGCGGAAGCGAATCGAATCGAAGCGGATGCGCTGAATTATTTGAGAGGCTGCTTCCACGTTGACAACGTAAATGCTTTCTACGAAGTCCGCCCGGAAGCAGAACTACAAAAGGAACTGGCCAAGAAAACCCAAGAAGCACTCTTCGATAACTTCGCCGGGACCCATGTGGATATGCTGCTGGCGCAGTTTGACAAAGAGGATGCTTGATCCCAAAACCGCATACAAAGAACGAATCGCCGCCCAGTTGGGCGGCGACGTTTCTTTATCCAACAATAGCGATTTACAATCGCGCAGCCACAGAATTTTCTGTGTTACCCAGGACAATTGCTGTCCGCACGGGGCTTGGGGCAGGAGCCTCAACAAGCACAAAAAACCACCCGCTTTCCGGAAAGGAAAACAGGTGGTTTTGTCAATCTGGGTACCAGGTGGCATTGCTTGCAGGGTTACAATTTATGCCTCTGTGCTAGGTATACAAGGACAAGAGGTGTTATTTGCGACTTACATTCCTAAATTTAAAACTTCGCAGACAATCATCATAAAAAAGTGAAAAGACCATAAAGATATTAATTGTGCAAAGCGTTTGAGGATTTGAAAGAACAGACTGTAGAGAAACTAACGACGATCAAAGCGGGCGTTCGGTCAGCAGACCGTACATATCGTCAAGACTTGACGAGGCAACTCGATCTGCTCAAAGCATATAAACAAGCGCTAATCCAAATTGAGAGCATCCTAGCTGCTGATGGTGGAGTCATTGATGCGTCTAGCTTGGCAACACTAACCTTGCATGAATCATCAGATCGGCTGGTGACTATGTAACCTCTTTTCGATAATCGCTGCGATATTGCTCTGGAGAACTTCCGACTATCTTTTTGAAAACTCTGAAGAAGTATTTCGTATTATCGTATCCCACCGTTTTTGCTACCTGGTACATTTTTCGGTCGGAGTTTACCAGAATCTCTTTCGCTCTGTCGATGCGTACAGTGTTTAGATAATCCACAAATTTTACACCGGTGGTCTGTCTGAACAGTGTGCTCAAATAGCTTCGATTCAGATAGAACAGAGATGCGATAAGCTCCTGCGATAAATCCTTCTGATAATTATGCTGAATATACCTCTGGATATTTTCAATGACACTGCCGGTGGCGTAGATATTGTCCTTCTCCATCATTCCGTTGATGTTTAGGAAGAACATCCGGTAGTAATGCTTCAGTTCCTGAGGCGTAAAGATTCGGCTTACGATATTTTGCGTGCTTTTTGCCTCGCTATGTTTTTCGTTCTTCCGATAGCGCTTCAGAATATCTTTACACTGGTTAGCAAGGTGGTAGCAGTAATACTTCGCATCATTCAGTGTCAGTCCCGGGAGGACAGAGAACCAATCGAACAGAGCATCTATCAGTTTCTCCACTTCTTTGCGCATACCTGCTTCCACACGGAACAGGAACTCGTCTTCCCTTTCCCATGCAAGCTGCCGGGCCCCTATCTCCGTCTCATAGGAATATGCCCGCAGAGAAGGCGCATCCATCTGCTGCAGATTCAGTGCACTAGCCGTTTCCTGATAGGCTGTGTGCAGTTCGTCCAGATCCGTGTGAACCTGGCTGATCCCGATCCGCAGCGGGCGGCCTCTTTGCCGGGCATGCACCAGTAGGGCATCCGTGATCTGGTTCAGCAGGGAATTCACACTCACAACGCTTTGGTTAGGCAGGAACAGAATTAAAAAGCCCATCTGCGGATAGCTCTTGCTGGAAAGGAAAATCGCCAGGTCGCCAAAGCCGCCCTCCTCCAGCCAGTCCTGAATTTGCAGACGTTCCTCCAGATTCTCTGTATACAGCGTCATCAGCACAAGCTTGTGGGTATCATCAATAAAACGAAGCTTTTTCGAGGTAATGGAAATGCCTCCGTTATGAAAGCCCAGGATCAGATTGGTCAGATTCTGAATATCGTACTCATAGCGTGCCGCTTCCTTCTGCTCCTGAGAACTGATGATCTGCTGGGATACACTCTGCCGCTTCTCAATCCGCTTTACCGCACCGGAAATGCACTGGGCGATGGCCTCCCGGCTGAAAGGCTTCAGAAGATAATCCACCGCATTGGCAGAAATGGCATGCTTAATATAGTCAAAATCCCGAAAACCGCTGATCACGATCAGGGGCATCTCCGGATAATGCTCGGAAAGATATGGAAGAAGCTTCGTGCCGTCCATTCCGGGCATCTGCATATCCAGAATGATAAAATCCGGCTTCAACTGCTCTATCAATGCAATGCCCTGGGCACCGTCATCAGCTTCGCCGACGCACCGGACGTAATCGCACATTTTTTCTATTTTCTTAATGGTGCCCTGACGAATCAGTGTTTCATCATCTATAATCACATAGCGATACATCTGCTTCTCCTCCCTAATCAACAATCGGAACCTTGATCCGGATATTGGTCCACTTTCCCAATTCGCTGGTAACGGTCAGTCCATAGCCGTAGCCATAATACAGTTCAATCCGGGAATGGATATTCTTCAGTCCGATACTCTGTTTTTTTCGGTGGCCCAGCTCCGTAAAGGTTGCCTCTTCCTCCAGTGTCCGCTGCAGCTGCTCCAACTGCTCCGGCTCGATGCCCTGTCCGTTATCGTGTATGTCGATCAGCAAATGCTGCTGCTCGGCCTGCCCCCGGATGGTGATGGTGCTGCCGCAGGCACAAAACTGCAGACCATGGTAAAGTGCGTTTTCGACCAGCGGCTGAAGCACCAGCTTCAGAACCTTTCGCTGCCGAAAATCCTCCGGCATATCCACCACCAGCCGGAACCGGTTATCAAACCGGATCTGCTGGATGGATACATAGTCCTGAACATGACCCAGCTCCTCCTCGATTGTCACCAGCTCGCTCTGGGTTTTAAGCGCATACCGGAACATATTACCCAGCGCCAGCGACATGGTGGAGATTCTGTCATTACCGTCAATCTCCGCAATGCTGTTGATTGTTTCCAGTGTGTTGAACAGGAAATGGGAGTTAATCCTTGCTTCCAGCGATTTCATCTGGGCATCCAGAACCACCAGCCTGTCATGGTAGTCCTGCTTAATTGACGCATTGAGCCTGTCCACCATGGTATTGTAGCCATTGTAGAGCATGCCGATCTCATCGTTCCGGCTAAGATACTGGGTGGACAGCTCCAGAGAATGGCCCCGCTGGGATATCATCTGGCGGCTCAGGTTCTCAATTGGGCGGACAATCTGCCGGGATACGATATACGCAAGAATCAGAGACGCGCCAACGCAAACTGCCAGCGCCGTCAGGGTCATGGTTGCGGTTACATGGAAATATTCCTGAAAGAGGCTGGCATAATCCACCACAGCGGTCAGACGCAGGGGCGAAAGCTTCAGATCCGTCTGCATCACCCGGCGACTGGATTCTTCGAAGATTCGGTCGATTTCATAATAATTGGTGTACAGCACGTCGTTGGTTGCGGTATTGTCAATGGTCAGCAGCGTGATATCCGGCATGGTGTTGGCTGCGCTCAGGTCAAAAATCTCCGGATCCACATCGATCACCAGTACACCTTGTGTTTCATGGGTGTACACATCCTTCAGACACTGGGACAAAAATACGGACCGTTTGTTTCCGGTGAAAATTTCATGGGATTCCGCCCGGCTGATGTACAGTTTTCCATCCAGACTGATGGTCTCCTGGTACCACGAAGCGTTTTCGAAGTCAAAATTCACATTCAGGCTTCCGTTTATGGCGTTGGAATAGCTGAACACATAGCCGCAGGGTGTGATGACATAGATGCCGTAGATATGTGCATCGGAATAAAGCCTGCTTTGGCAGGTTCTGGAGAAATTTTGAGAAGCTTTATAAAATTCGTACACCGGCGGTTTCTCATCCGGATTTGTGAATGCGTCCAGATTCTGAATGATGGTAGTTCCATCATGGTAGTAGAAATTAAACAGACTGGTGGTCTGTACGATGCTGTCCAGCGTTTCATTGGCTGTTATCGTTGCATTCTCAAACAGCTGGGTGCAGATCGTATCCATCCGGGCATAGGTGGTTCTGGTGTAACTCACATACGAAAACAGAGCCATTACCAGCAGCGGGACGGTCGTCAGTGCACTAAAAATCAGGAAAATTCTGGTTCGCAGCTTCATAATCTTCTCCTTTTCTAAAAATTGTATACCTTCAAACCCAACCAAAGTATACCACCTTGGTTTTAAAATGTAAATAGCAAATGAGCAAACCCATTGCTCATAAATAAGAAAAAGGAGGACCCCACAATGAAAACCGAAAAGATCCTGGCACTGGTTCTTGCTCTGGTTATGGTCATCAGCCTCTTCGCAGGCTGCGGTGCAAATCAGAATGAGAACAACGACTCCAACAAGTCTAACAACGCAGCATCCACCGCCGATGGCTATGACCATCAGGCAATCGAGAATGCCGGCGAGATCACCATCACCATGATGGTCTCCGGTACCGCCTACGAAAATGACTTTGAGACCGAGATCCTGCCCAAGCTGATTAAGGAAAAGTGGCCCAATGTCACTCTGGAAGTTACCAAGCTGCCCGATGACAACTACTACACCTCCCTGAAGACCAAGCTGGCTTCCGGCGAGTGCCCCGACCTGATCCTGACCCAGCCCATGTACGCAGGTCAGAACTCCTGCTATGCACTGGCAGAGGCCGGCTATCTGGTTTCCCTGAATGATCTGGATTGCATGCAGGGCAGACAGGATGTGGCTTCCAACACCTACAACGGCAATATCGTAGCTGCTTCCAACACCATCTCCATTCTGGGCTGCTACTACAACAAGGATATGTTCGCACAGGTTGGCATTGAGGCCGTTCCCCAGACCTGGGATGAGTTCCTGAACGCCTGCCAGAAGCTGCAGGACGCAGGCATCCAGCCTATCGTTATGGGTGACAAGGATCAGTATGTGCTGCAGTTCGGCCTGTACCAGCTGGCTGCCAACGAAATCTATTCCAAGAATCCCGAGTATGACCTCCAGCTGAGAACCGGCGAGACCAAGTTCACCGACGAAGGCACTTGGGACAAGGTTTTGGAAATGTACAAGACCCTGTATGACCGCAAGTACATTGACGCTTCCCAGTCCCTGGGTTATGGTGCTTCTCAGGCCATTACCGACTTTATCGACGGCAAAGCTGCCATGACCTTTGACGGTTCGTTCAACGTTGCCGCCCTCTCCGCAGAAGGCGCTGCCGGCAATTTTGAGAGAGGCTACTTCCCCATCCCCGGCACAACCGATGTCTGCACCGCTACCTGCCTGGGTGCCGGCATGAGCATCTACAGTGGCTCCAAGTACATCGACGAGTGCAAGCAGATCCTGGACTACTGGATGGACGGCAAGTCCGATGTATGGCATGCCAACCTGGCAACCGGTCGTGTGATCGCTACCTATGGCGAGGGTGCTGATTCTACCCCCAATTACGATATGTTCAAGCCCTTCATCGATCTGCTCAATGAGGGTAAGGGTTTCTACTGGTGCAACCAGGCATGGCCCGCAGGTACTGAGGTCGAGATGGAAGCTCTGTTCAGCGAGATGGTAGGCGGACAGGGTACCACTATCGAAGACATTACCCAGGGCATGCAGAACAAGTTTGAAGATCTGCTGGAAGACTAAGGAATAAATAATAACAAGGTGCCTTAATTTATTAAGGCACCTTGTTTAGAAAGGGAACAAGCTTATGGCGAAAAGAGCCCTTAAGAGGCGGGGGAATACGTCTCCCACCTTTACTAATAAAATGTACTTCTTTTTAATACCAGCACTGGCATTTTTCCTTACTCTATGGATCTACCCGGTACTTCAGCTGTTTTACTATAGTATTACAGACTTTAACGGTATTAATTACAACTTCAATTTCGTGGGAATTAAGAACTACCTGAAAGTATTGTCCAATGGAACCCTGACGAATTCCATGAAAAATACGCTCATTTATACCCTTGTAACTGTAGTGGCCAGCAATTTGATCGGATTATCCGTTGCGATGATCTTAAATACAAAGATCCGGTTTAAAGGATTTTTCCGTGCATCCGCCTACTTCCCGGCACTGTTCAGCGCCATCGTGGTAGGCTTTATTTGGTCTTATGTGTACATGCCCAGCTCTGGTATGATTGCCAACCTGATCACGCTTTTGGGCGGAGACGGAACCCGCTTCAATCCCCTTGGCGATTATACTGTGGCACTGCTGGCCATCGCGGTGGTGGAGATATGGAAGGGCTTCGGCACGACCATGATTATCTATCTGGCGGGTTTGCAGACCGTGGATGAGACGCTTTTAGAGGCGGGCCGCATTGACGGCTGCTCGGAATGGCAGATGATGCGCTATGTGAAACTGCCGCTGATCTCCTCCACAATCACCATTAATGTGATCCTGTCCGTTATCGCCGGCTTGAAGGCCTTTGACTATTCCTTTATCATGACCCATGGCGGACCGGGAAAATCCACGAAAACCCTGATGTACCAGGTATATGAGACAGCCTTTACAGACATGAAGATGGGCCGTGCAAGTGCCTTCTCGGTGCTGGCGTTTGCGCTGATCATTCTCATAACAGTTCTTATGCTGATCTATATGAATAAGAAAGAGGTGGAACTGTAATGGCTGTAAACCAGAATGTAAAGAAAAAAGTGCAGAAAGCGCTGCTGTATTTTGTCATCATCGTATTTTGTGTGATTGTAATCTCGCCGCTGGTAATCGTATTTTCCAGTTCCCTGCGGACACCGGAAAACCAGACCTCTCCGCTGCAGTTGTTTATGGAGTTCTCAGGTGCCAGCTATGTCCGGGCGTTTACCAATATGAACTATATGATGGAGCTGCTTAACAGCATCATGACCACAGCAGGCTCTGTTTTGGTGATCGTGATCATTGCAACCATGGCGGCCTACCCTATTGGAAGAATCAAGACCAGAACAGCAAAATTTTTGTACTATTTTTTCATTTCGGGTTTGATCATTCCTTCTCAGATGGTCATTGTTCCCATTGCGCAGACGATTAACCGGCTGGGAATTCCGAACACCAGATTCACACCGATGCTGATGTTTATCACGTGTTCGCTGCCGTTCTCCGTATTCCTCTTCTCCGGTTTTATGAAGAGTGTGCCAATCGAAATTGAGGAAGCTGCATATATCGACGGTGCTACATTGCCCCGCCGGTTTGCAACAGTCGTATTCCCGCTATTGCAGCCTGCAATTGTTTCCTGTGTCATCACGCAGGGACTGTGGATCTGGAACGACTATTTTTATCCTATGGTATTTGTCTCTAAAAAGGCGCAGTATTCCTTACCCGTTGGCATGCTGCAGTTCCTGGGCGACAAAGAAAACCCGGCGCAATGGAATGTTTTGTTTGCGGCTTGTGTGCTGTGCGCACTGCCGATGATCATAACCTTCCTGGCGCTGCAAAAGCAATTTGTTAACGGAATTGCGGCCGGTGCGGTCAAAGGATAACCATGAAAATAAAAAACAGATTAGAGTATTTTTGGGATTTTTACAAATGGCCGTTTCTTGCCGCGCTGGTTTTGCTGATTCTTGGAGCATCCTTCCTGGCTGCGGCACTCTCCCAAAAGGAATGTGTGCTTTCTGTTATGCTTCTGGACTGCTATGCGGAGGTAAGCCAGGAAGAAATGAAAGCGGATATCCTGCAGGGGCTGCAGTTGGATGAAAAGAAACATGCCGTAGAAATGCAGAATAATCTGATGCTGGATAACACCGAAGCCGGGGGATACGCAATGACGAGTATCTCCCGCTTCTTGGCAGATATCGGCAGCGAAAAACTGGATGTTTGCGGCATGCTGGAGCAGACCTTTTTAAAATATGACAATGCCGCCACTTTCCTGGATCTGCGCACATGCTTTTCGGAGCAGGAACTGGAAAGCTTCGCAAACGCGTTGCTTATTACCGCAGATGGCAGAGTGATCGGTCTGTACGCCGACCAGCTTCCCCGTATGCAAACGGACGGCTGCTATGATTCCCGGGATGCACGAGGTGTCATCGGTATTGTATACAACACGAAACATCCGGAAATGGCAAAGCAATATTTGTTGTATCTTGCCCGGATTACGGAATAATGGAGGAATCACCGTGGGTATTTTTGCACACGACGGAAAACTGGCCCAAATACTGACCACATTAGGAAACCTGATGGTACTGAACATACTGACATTGCTTTGCTCCATACCGGTTATTACCATCGGTCCCGCCGCCGTAGCCTTGTTCACCAATACCATCAGAATCGCACGGGGCGAAGATGGGCCTTTGATTTCCCAATATTTTTCCTCTTTCCGCGCCAACTTCAAGCAGGCGGCCATCCTTTGGGTTCTCATGGGAGGCTGCATCGCGTTTATGGCTTTTGACATTTATCTGCTGGCTTTCCTGGAGGGGGCGTTAGGGCAGGTCTACCAGGTCGTATTGCTTGTACTGATTATCCTGTTTACTCTGGTGTCGATTTACGGGTTCGCGCTGATGGCACGGTTTGATAATACCCTGAAAAACACGCTAAAAAACGCATGGATTCTCTCCATCGGAAAGCCCCTCCCGGCTATTGTGTTTCTGCTTTTTATGTTTCTTCTCGTCGGACTGCTGGCAATATCCTACCGCTTTATTCCCGTTCTGTTTTTATTGGGGATCTCCGGCCCTGCCTATCTTTCCAGCATGTATTTCACTTCTCTGTTTCAAAAATTCGAAAACCAGTCGGCACGCTGACAAATTACGGAGGTATGGTATTGAACAAAGATATTTGGTTAAATCCCCAAAAAGAGTCCAGCCTGGATCAAAGCCAGACGCCTCTCTGGTTCTGGAATGACAAGCTGGAAAAAGAAGAGCTGCTCCGTCAGCTGGAGCTGAAGAGCAGTGTCGGTGTCACCTGCACCACACCCCATGCCCGAACCAACGGCGGCGAGGGGTTTATTGGCGGTTATCTGGATGAAGAATGGTTTGAACATATCCACACAGTTCTGGAATATAAAAAAGCCCATGGTGAACCTGTGTGGCTGTACGACGAAATCGACTGGCCCGCAGGCACCTGTAACCAGACCATCACGTTGGATGAAAATAACCGGGAAAAGTATCTTACCTTTGAGACCTTTGCGATTCCGGCAGGGGTACCCTTCCGGGCACAGCTGACAGAGCTGACCCGCAAGCCCCTGGGAAGCCTTACCCCGGAATCGGATATGTCCGAGTATGCATTTAATATCTTTATTGTCGATGCCGAAACCGGCGAGCCATATGATATTTCTCGCCATTTCCGCTATCTGATGTTCGGACCGGAGCTGGAATTCACCGCAGACCGGGATGCCATCGCTTATCTGGTGAAGGTCAACGTGGATCCATATAACCAGGACGGCAATGCCATGGTCAATTATCTGGACGGTTCTGTCACGGAAAAATTCCTGCGTTCCACCTATGACGTATACTATCGGCACTGCAAGGAATATTTCGGCGATACCATCAAGGCTGTGTTCAATGACGAAACCAGAATGGGACATGCCTTCGCATGGTGTGATGATTTTCCCCGGGTCTTCCGGGAGCGAAAAGGTTATGACCTGATGAAATGCCTGTATCTGCTTCCTCTGGACAATCCGAAAGCAGGCCGGGTCCGCTGCGACTATTTTGATGTGCTTGCATGGCTGTTTCAGAACAACTATTTCGGGAAACTGCATCAATGGTGTCAGGATCACGGCGTGATGCTCTTCGCCCATCTGCTGGGAGAGGAGACCATCTTTTCCCAGGCCAGATACAGCGGTGACTACCTTCGCCAGAATCGGCATCTGGATATTCCCGGCGCGGATCATCTGGGAAAGGGTATTGGAAGCCTGAATATCAAATTCACCGCCTGCGGTGCCCACTCCTATGGCAAAAAACTGACCGCTGTGGAGGTCTTTGCCGGCTGCGGCTGGGATATGACCTTTGAAGAATATATACGCATGATCACCTGGATGTTCCAGCAGGGCATGCAGATTATCATTAACCACGGCTTCTTCTATTCTGACAGAGGAAACCGCAAAAACGACTGGCCGCCGTCACAGTTTTTCCAATGGAAGGGCTTCGACCGGATGGCCCTGGGCAATGCCATGGTCAGACGGCTTCACTATGCCATGACCGGCGGGTACAACGAGGCAGATATTCTGGTCTATCACCCCATGGAAAGCTTCTGGTATCACTATATTCCCGACAACCGCTATACCCATGGTTTCTTTCAGGGTGCGTTTGTGCAAAATCAGAAGGCACAGCAAATCGATCATGACATCCAGCTGCTGCTTAACAGTCTCTTATCCCAAAATATGGATTTTGACCTGCTGCATCAGGATGCTTTGGACAACTTCGCTCTGGAAAACGGAAAAATTATCAATAAGCTTTCCGGACAAAACTTCTCTGCATTGGTTCTGCCCATGTGCCAGATTCTTCCTGTAAAGGCCGCAAAGCTCTGCGAGACATTTCTGGCAGAGGGAGGAACAGTCTATGCATTGGAGGATATTCCCGGCATGGGCTTCTGCCGTGCTGAAGATACGGAAGTGAACACGATCATGGGCAGCATATCGGAGCACCCGAATTTCAAGTTTTACAAGGCAGATCAGATGGAGGCGCTCCTGTGTGACCTGTACCAGCAGATCCCCCATCCGGTTGAGATCGTTTCCGGCTGCCGCGGTACGATTAATAACCATCCCACCTATGACAGTTTTCTGATCGATCCGTACATCCATACCGGAGAAGATATTTCCGGTGTTCTGTTCAACCGGTATTGCAAAGATGGACACAGGCATACACTTTTCATGAATTATGGTGAAAAGGATGAAATAATTCAGGTTCGTGTAAATACGAACGGGTGTCGGCCGACTGTATGGGATACCTACACGGGGAGAATCAGGGATGCCGAGGTAATCAGTCAGGATGGGTCTTCCTGTGTCCTTGAGCTGAAGCTGCCGAACACACACGGTATCGTTCTGGTTTCAGAAATGTAGAATAATATCCATTGAAGGGAGGCTATTTCATGAAACGGACGCTTCTTTTGCTATTGGCGCTCTTGATTTTGCTGGTGGGATGCCATTGCGAACCTGTAGCAACAGAAATAACCAATGCTACGCCCCCTGTGACGGAAGAATCAACTGCAATTCCTCGTGCATTCACACTGATGGATTCCCGTCAAATCACAGGAGACGGAAATAACATTTGGTACATACCAAACGAGCAGGTAGAAAGCCCGTTCTCTTCCATGCTCTATGCCTTCGGTGATGACCTGCTGCTGGGTTCTTACCTTACCGATTATGATGAGAACGGCGAAACCATCGAGCAGTGGCTCGAACTGAAACGGATTTCTCTGGCTGACGGCTCGCTGCTTGCCCAAACCACACTTCCGGTCAGCGGAGCAGTTACGGTCCAGACCTTTGACGGATTTATCTGCCTGTCCGATCCCAGTGCAGGCGTGGTCACTTTTTTGGATGGGACGATGAACCAGACTGTGCAGTATCAGACGGGCAGCGACGTATATGCCCACTGGTTCGTGGCTGCGGATATGAAAACCCTGTACTGCTTTGATATGTCCGATGGACTATATTCCATTGACATGAATTCCGGGGCCCGGGCGGATCTGATCTGTGACACGGCGCAGCTTTATGTCTGCAGCAGTTCGCCCCGGTATGTGGTTTTCCTTTACACAGACGGAAGAAGTCAGTTGGACTGCAATGGCTGTCTGGATTTACAGACCGGTGCGGTGGAAGCATCACCCTTTGACGGCACCCTTGGCAGCAACACGACCAGAAACGAAGATTTATGGGTTTCCTCCAGCATTGCGGACATGAGCACCTATACGGTTGTGACATCCGAAGCCCGGAAAACGCTGTTCTGGAAGGAGCATACTGTAACCGCCC
>JAZNPV010000023.1:0-25241 GCA_045589835.1 Faecousia sp. | reverse complement strand
GAGGAAATCTATGTTCAGTCTGCTGTTCTGGTGGATCCCGCAATTGGCGAAGCCGGTGATGTGGATACCGCTGTGATCACACTGAAAATGACAAATGGCGCTATTGCTGTCATTGACAATTCCCGCCGGGCAGCCTATGGCTACGATCAGAGAGCAGAGGTCTTCGGCTCAAAGGGCATGGTGGCAACCGCCAACGACACCCTGTCCACTGCAGTGCTGAGCAACGTTGAGGGCGTCACCGGTGAGAAGCCTCTGTATTTCTTCCTGGAGCGCTACATGCAGTCCTTTGCTACCGAGGTCAAGGGCTTCATCCATGCCATTGAGAACGATACCGATACCCTGGTAGGTGTGGAGGATGGCCTAAAGCCTGTGCTGATGGGCATTGCCGCAAAGAAGTCTGTGGAAGAACACCGCCCCGTGAAGCTTTCTGAGATCGAATACTAAGGAGGCATCCTTATGAGCACGCCTTTCAGTTATCCTGAATTTGATGAATCGGGTGTAAAGAGCCTATCCCGTGCCGGAGATGCGGTGAATGACATGATGATGAACATCACCATTTACCGTATGAAAGCAGGGGCAGAGCGCACGTTTTTCTGCAAAAAGGAAGAAATGGCAGTTCTTCTGGTGCTGGGCGACCTGACCTTCCATTGGGATGGTCAGGAGCAGACCGGACACCGGGACAGCTTCATTGAAGAGGGCCCCTACTGCCTGCACGTCCCCAAAGCCGTCTGCGTCACCGTCCGGGCGAATCAGGCCAGCGAAGTGCTGGTTCAGAGTACGGCCAATGACCGCGATTTTGCTCCTGTGTTCTACCGGCCGGAGGATTGTAGGGATGATATCTTTGGATTGGATGTGTTTGACAATAAGATGAAGCGCACCGTGCGGACGGTTTTTGACTACAAAAATGCACCTTATTCCAATATGGTCAACGGCGAGGTTATCAATCACCAGGGTGGCTGGTCCAGCTATACACCCCATCATCACCCCCAGCCTGAGGTATATTACTATCGTTATGAACGGAGTGAGGGATTTGGCGCTTGCTTTTTGGGGGACGATGTGTATAAAATTAAGGATGGAAGCTGCGCCTGCATCCCTGGCGGTGTGACCCACCCTCAGGTAACTGCTCCCGCATTTCCAATGTATTATTGCTGGATGATCCGGCATCTGGACGGCAATCCCTGGACGGACAGGATCGTTGACCCCCGCTACACCTGGATTGATGCGAGGATGAAATAAAGAGGTAATCCTATGAATATTGGCAGACAGTGGAATGATCGGCTTCGTATTTGGGCAGAGCAGTTTCCGAAGCATTATTATCGGAAATTTGCATCTATACCTGTATCCTACTTTACTACCTTTGAGCATATTCCCTTTGAAATGGCAGCACAGGGACACTATGTCCCTGTGCATGTTGGAATGAAGTGGGGCAGGAAGTGGGAATATGGCTGGTTCCGTACGCAGATTGTCATTCCAGAGGAACTGGAAGGGAAGCGTGCGGTGTTCACGCTGAATACCGCAGAAGAAATGCTGGTTTGGGTCAATGGCAGGGAAGCCGGTGCCATCGACAAAAAACACAGATTCATTACCCTGTCCAGGTCTGCCAGTGCAGGTGCTGTTTACGAAATTTATGCAGAGTGCTATGCCGGTCACGGCATCCGCAACGAGGGTGCGGGTCCTGTTGGCTGGAGCGAGGAATCCGTACCGGAGCCCCCCAAGTGTCAGGTGACGGTAGGGGAGTCCAGCTTTGGTATCTGGAACGAAGCACTGTTTCAGGTCGCTATGGACTATTTGACCCTCTACAGCCTGGTGCAGAAGCTGCCGGAGAAGAGCCTTCGGACCATGAAAATTGTGGAGGGCCTGAAGAAGTTTACCTATATTGCGGACTTTGAACTGCCGGAGCCGGAGCTGACCGACTCCGTGGTCGAAGCGGGCAAGCTGCTGAAACCCTTGCTGGAATGCAGAAACGGCTCCACCGCCCCGGAGTATACCGTCTTCGGCCAGTCCCATCTGGACCTGGCCTGGCTGTGGCCCGTGGAAGAGACCATGCGCAAGACTGCCAGAACCTATTCCAATCAGCTGGCCCTGATGGAAGAATACGAAGATTACCATTTCCTGCTCTGCGAGCCGCCCATTCTGGAGTGGCTGAAAGAGCTGTACCCCGGCGTATATGACCGGGTTCGGGAAAAAATCCGGGAAGGGAAGTTCTACCCCGAGGGGGCTCTCTGGGTGGAATCCGACACCAATATCCCCTCCGGCGAATCCCTGATCCGGCAGTTCGTCCGGGGCAAGCGCTGGTTCCGGGAAGAACTGGGTGTGGACAGTAAAATGGCCTGGATGCCGGACACCTTCGGCTTCTCCGCGGCACTGCCCCAGATTATGAAAAAGTGCCAGGTTCCCTATTTTGCCACCCAGAAGCTGATCCGCCAGGACCCGGAGGCGGAGCCGTTTCCCTATAACGTCTTCTGGTGGGAGGGTATGGACGGAAGTAAAGTCCTGGCCCATACTTTCAAGAAGAACAACGCCAATTTCCAGCCTGGGGATCTGATCACCCGGTGGGAAGAGGACCGGGTCCAGCAGGAGAATATCGACGGGCTTATGTTCCCCTATGGCTACGGCGACGGCGGCGGGGGTCCTACCCGTGAAATGGTAGAAATGGCCAGGCGCTGTGCAGATCTGGAGGGCGCACCCCGGTGCCGCATGGAGAGTCCTGTGAAGTATTTTGAGCGGCATCCGGATCCTGAAAATACCTTCTGCGGCGAACTGTATCTCGCCTGGCACCGCGGAACCCTGACCTCTCAGGCAAAGACCAAGCAGGGCATCCGCAAGGCGGAGAACGCACTGAAGGGGGTGGAGTTCCTGCTGTCCCGGCAGATGCTTGGCGGCAGAAAAATGCCGGTAAACTGGCGGGAAAGACTGGACGAGCTATGGAAAAAGCTGCTCTTTAACCAGTTCCACGATATTGCCCCCGGCAGTTCTATTGCCCGGGTACATGAGCAGGCGGAGAAGGAACTCCGCGAGGTTTGCGACAGCTGTGATCAGATGCTCGCTGAGTTTCTCGTGAGTCCGGAGCCCCCGTTCGAAAAGGTTGCTGTTTACAATTCCCTCAGTTGGGACAGAACGTGCCGTGGTATCACCATTCCTGCCCAGAGCAGTGCAGTTCTGGATCACAGCAAATCGATGGAGGACTTTGCGCAGATTCGTTATCTGGAGCAGGAGGGCTGCTATGAACTGTCCAACGTCCACCTCATCTGCCAGATAAATCTTGACGGCGAGCTGATCAGTGTCAAGCACCCGGGTTCCGACACGGAATACTTGGCAGGCAAAGGTAACCGCTTCCTGATGTTCAAGGATGTAAATACCTGCTACGACGCATGGGAACTGGGCAGCATGTACGAAAAAATGTCGGTTCCTCTGAATGGAAAAGCGGAAATTACTGTTGAAGAAAACCCAAGCTTTGCCATTCTGACCGTCAAAAAGCAACTGCATGACAGTTTGCTGACCCAGACCATTCAATTGACTCCCGGCGGAAAACATCTTGATTTTATGACACATATCAACTGGCAGGAAAAGCACAAGCTGCTGAAAGTTGCCTTCCCTGTCAATGCCTATTCCAATGAAGCCATCCATGAAACCCAGTTTGGCTATGTGAAGCGACCCACCCACCGCTCCTATCAGACTGATAAAGACCGCTATGAGGTCTGTAACCATCGCTATACGGCCCTGACCGACGGTGCCCATGGCGCAGCGGTGCTGAATGACGGTAAGTACGGCGTCAATGTGGTAGACAATGAAATTCGTCTGACACTCTTAAAATCTGCCATGATGCCCGACCAGAATGCGGACCGCGGGGAACAGCATTTTACTTACGCATTTTATCCCTTCGACGGTGCTTTTGCGGATTCCGACGTGCCGCATCAGGCTGCGGAACTGAATGAACCGATGGTAACTTGTGCCAACTGCGATGATCTCGGTCCCATTTTCCTGCCGGACAAGAAGAATATTATCGTGGATACTGTCAAGCCTGCTGATACGGCAGAAAATGCGCTGCTGGTTCGTGTTTATGAGGCCATGGGCAAGCAGGCAGATTGTGCGTTTGCTGTGAATCCCAGAATTACGAGGATCGTCGAAACGGATATGTTGGAAGAAAATCCCATGGATGTGGATGCCCGCCGTGTCCATTTCGGTTCTTTCGAAATCAAAACATTTTTACTTTATTTCAAAAAATAAGGCGGTGAAGGAATGTACCGAATCGGAATCGACCTGGGAGGCACCAATATCGTAGCCGGTCTGGTGGACGAGCATTTGAAGATCATTGACAAGTGCGGTGTGAAAACCAATGTACCCAGAGCCATTGAGAGCATCGTGCAGGATATGGTTCAGCTGGTTCACACATTGACGGAGCGAAACGAACTGGATGCCAGGGACATCGCATCTGTGGGTGTGGGCATTCCCGGCACCGCCAACCAAGTCAACGGACATTTTGAGGACGCCAACAATCTGGGGTTTGAGAATGTGCCGTTTCTGACACTGCTGAAGGAACAGTTACCTTGCTCCGTATACTTTGACAATGATGCCAATGTGGCCGCCTGGGGCGAATATCAGACCGGGGGCTATCTGGAGGATTCCTTCATCATGATGACTATCGGTACCGGCATTGGCGGTGGCATCATCCTGAACGGGAGACTGTGGCCCGGCATCAACGGAGCTGCGGCGGAATTTGGCCATATGACCATCGCCTGTGACGACACCCTCTGCAACTGTGGAAGAAGGGGCTGTTTTGAGGCGGCCGCCTCCGCCAATGCGCTGATCTTGCGGGCAAAAAAGCGAATGTCGGAAAACCCGGATTGCCTGCTGTGGCAGCTCTGTGGTGGCGACGTGGAAAAGATCGAAGCAAAAACCGTATTCGACGGCGCAGCGGCGGGGGATAGGGTCTGTACAGAGCTGCTGGACACCTATACCACTCTCCTTGCTGAGGGAATTACGAACATCATCAATATTTTTCAGCCTGCTGTCCTTTGCATCGGCGGCGGTGTCAGCCGGGCGGGGGATGCTCTGCTGGTGCCTGTCCGCGAAAAGGTTGCAGAGCGTATTTACTCTAAAAACTCCAAACGAAATACAACCATCGAGCTTGCAAAGCTCGATAACGATGCGGGCGTCCTCGGGGCGGCCCTGCTTGGAATTGGGAGGTAATGATATGAGATCCCATTATGAACAGATGATCCGCGATACGGAAAAACGGGCGTTGAGACATCTGAAAACACAGAATCTGGACAGAAGCTGTCCCTATTACGGTGCGTTTGTGATGCCCAACGGTGTGTATATGCAAAAACACGCCCTTTATTGCATTGCAGATATCGGTGCGGTATATTGCAATGCCGAATCCAGACTCTATCACGATGAAAAATTGCTGGCCAGTATGCTGAGGGGCCTCGACTATGTCCGCTCTCAGCAGCACGAAAACGGCCTGTTTGACTATATTACCTGTAATTTCTTCTCAGCGCCGGATACTGCTTTTTGTATCGGTATCATTCTGCACCTTGCCCAGTATTTGAAAGGCAAAACGGAATTGACCGACGGGGAGGCGGTGCTGCTTGAGAAGCTGGACCGAATCATCCATGACGGCGGCAGGGGGCTGCTGGAGGGCGGTTTCCACACCCCCAATCACCGCTGGGCCATCGCGGCGCTCCTTGCCACCTGCGGAAAAATGTATGGGGAAGATGACCTGACCAATGCGGCATTCCAGTACCTGAATGAGGGCATCGACTGCAATGAGGACGGCGAATACTCCGAAAAATCTGCCGGAAACTACAACGGTGTCAATAATCAGGCCATGCTGCTGCTGGCGGAGGCTCTGGACGATGACTCCTTCGAGCAGCACGTCATCCGGAATCTTAACATGATGCTGACCTACTGGGAGCCGGACGACAGCATCTTTACTGCCAATTCCACCCGGTTCGACAAGGACCGGCTGGTCTACCCGGACGGCTATTACTGGTTCTATCTCTACCTGGGCGCGAAGTATAATATCCCGGAATTTGCCGCCATGGCTAATTACACCTTCGACATCGTCCGGGAGAAGAACATTCTTTCTCCCAATTGCCTGATCCGGTATATGCTCCATCCGGAACTCATTGATTTCGAGTCGGATGTTTGTGGCACGCCCACACAGTATCATGCCTATTACGCCGACTCCGGCATCGCCCGGGTCCGCCGGGAGGGCTATACCTACACAGTCATGAAAGATAAGTCCAATTTCCTCTATATCCACAACGGCGCTATCAAGCTGGCGGTGAAGATTGGCGGCAGCTTCTGCGAGCACCGTGCTTTTAAGGCGGAAACCATGGAAATGGATGAAACCGGCGCCTTCCACCTGCACCAGACCATGCGGGGCTGGTATTACCTGCCCTTCCCCGAGAAGCCCGCAACCTCCGACTGGTGGCAGATGGACAACGCCTCCCGGCCGAAAAAGCTGGGGCCGGATATGGACATCGATGTCACCGTCCGGGATACCGAAAACGGAATTGACGTGGAAATCCGCACCTCCGGCGTGGAGGGCGCGCCCTGGCGGGTGGAGCTGGCTTTCAGCGGAATCGACCGTATCTCCAACGAGCATATGACCATGCCCGTTCGGGGGGACGAGGTGCTGGTTCTGAAGGATTCTTTCTTCACCGTTTCCAATGCGGTATCCACCATGGAGGTGGGGCCCGCCTTCGGCGTCCACCATTTCACCGACGGCAAGGAGGACAGTGAGGCCAAGACCCCCGGCGCCGCCACTGTCTACCTGACGGACTATACCGCGTTCCACCATGTCATTTCCATCAGACCCTAAGGAGGGTCGCGTATGAGAAAGTATGAAAACCCTAGAGCAACAAGTGAGAACCGCTGTGCCCCCAGAAGCTGCTACATTCCGGGCGGCAAAAGTGAGTACATCCTCCTGAACGGAACGTGGCGCTTTGCATATTACAGCCGGGATATCGATGTGCCGGAAATCTTTGAAAACTGGGACACCATTCCTGTGCCGTCCTGCTGGCAGCTTCAGGGCTACGAAAATCCCAATTATTCCAACATCAACTACCCCTACCCCTGCGATCCTCCCTATGTGCCGGATGACAACCCCTGCGGCGTCTATGAGCGGGAGTTTACCCTGGAAGAGAAGTGGGGCAAGGTCTACTTTGTGCTGGAGGGTGTGTCCTCCTGCGCCTTTGTATCCGTCAACGGCGGATATGTGGGCTTTACTCAGGGCAGCCATCTCCAGGCAGAATTTGATATTACCGGCTTTGTGCATACCGGCAGCAATACCGTCCGGGTAAAGGTGCTGAAATGGTGCTGCGGCAGCTATCTGGAGGATCAGGATTTCTTCCGCTATAATGGCATTTTCCGTGATTGCTACATACTGCAGCGGCCGGAAGGACACATTGGCGACGTGGAGATCATTCCCAATGACAAAACCATTTGTATTCGTCTGGACGGCAGCGCCAATGTGAAGATTTGGGCTGGGGAGAAGCTCCTTTCTCAGTGCGCCATGGATGGAGAGTATGAATATGCTCCCGAAAATCCTGTCCTCTGGAATGCGGAGAAGCCATTCCTTTACAGAGTCCAGCTGGAGCGCAATGGCGAAATCATCGAATTGAAGGCTGGCCTTCGGAAAATCGAAATCTCTGATGAATATGCACTGCTGATCAACGGCATTGCGGTAAAACTTCACGGCGTCAATCACCACGACACCAGCGCGAATCGGGGCTGGTGCCAGAGCGATGAAGAGCTGCGGGCAGACCTTCTTCTGATGAAGCAGCTGAATATCAACTGCGTGCGTACCTCCCATTATCCGCCCACGCCCCGCTTCATTCAGATGTGCGACGAGATCGGCCTGTATGTGGTCTGCGAAACGGACATCGAGACCCACGGCTTCCTGCGCCGCCTCCCAAACGTGCCGTATTACTATGATGTGGAGTCCAATGCTTGGCCCTGCACCAAGGCGGAGTGGAAGGGCGAATTTGTGGAGCGGATGCAGCGGATGGTGGAGAATTTCAAGAACCACCCCAGCATCATCATCTGGTCCACGGGCAACGAAAGCGGCCACGGCTGCAACCATATTGAGATGATCCGGTGGACGAAACGCCGGGACCCCAGCCGTCTGGTTCACGCGGAGGACGCCTCCCGAAAGGGCCAGATTCACAACGCGGACGTTTACTCCATGATGTACTCGTCCCTGGCGGATGTGGAGGGTTACGCCCTCTGCGATGACATCAATATGCCGGTGTTCCTCTGCGAATACTCCCACGCCATGGGCAACGGCCCCGGCGATGTGTATTACTACAACGAACTCTTTGACAAGTACCCCAAGCTCATCGGCGGCTGTATCTGGGAGTGGGCAGACCACGTGGTAACAGTTGATGGTGTCCAGAAATACGGCGGCGATTTCCCCGGTGAACAGACCCACGACGGCAATTTCTGCTGTGACGGTCTGGTCTTTGCAAACCGAACCCTAAAAGCCGGTTCTCTGGAGGCGAAAGCCGCCTATCAGCCCATTCGCACCCATTATGCTGACAATATCCTGACGGTTTACAACCGGCTTGATTTTACAAACTTAAACGAATACCGGTTCCAATACTGGATCGAAGTGGATGGAGCGAAACAGGAAGTGCTTGAAACTGTCCTCGCTGCGGCGCCTCATACATCTGTAAAGCTGGAGATTCCTTATACAGAAGCAACCTGCCGCTACGGCGTTTATCTAAACACCCGACTGTATGACGGCGACAGGGAAGTGGCTCATACTCAGCACCGGTTGCCCTGCACCGTTGTGAAGCCTGCAAAAAAGCCCAAAATCCAGCTCCACGAAGATGATCAGCTCATTTGTGCTGAGGGAGAGAACTTCCGGTATGATTTCTCCAAGCATTACGGTGTGTTTACCAGTTTGATCGTGGATGGTGTGGAACAGCTAGCTGATAGACCCACATTATCGACCTGCCGCGCTCCCACCGACAATGACCGGAATATTCAGTTCCGTTGGCTGCAGCTGGACGAATGGCAGGGAGAGAACCTGGATAAATCCTGGGTAAAAATCTACGACTGCTGGACGGAAGACAATACAATTCTGGTTTCCGGCTCCCTATCCGGCATTTCCAGAGCACCGCTGCTGCGGTTCGGCCAGAGAATCGAAATTTCTGAGGACGGTGCGATCTCTGTAACACTCCGGGGAACTGTCAGACAGGATGCCATATGGCTGCCCCGGCTGGGATTTGAGTGGGAGTTGCCCGGAGGCGTGACGGACTTCACCTATTACGGCAACGGCCCGACTGAAAGCTACCGGGATATGTGCCATGCAGGATACGTAGGCCTCCACGAAAGTAATGCGGAAGCAGAGTATGTGCACAACGTGCGGCCTCAGGAGCACGGAAACCATACCTCGGTCAAAACGCTTCGAATTGGCAAGCTGGAATTCCGGGCGGAGGATGAAATGGAGATCAACGTATCCCGGTACAGTACGGCGGCGCTGCTGAAAGCGGAGCATACCGATGAACTTATAGCAGATGGAAAGACCCACCTGCGAATCGATTATAAGGTTTCCGGCATCGGTTCTAATTCCTGTGGCCCCGAACTGGAGCAGGAATATCGCCTTGCGGAAAAGGAAATCCGGTTCGCCTTTTCTATTCACCCGATGATCTAAAGGGGGTCTGTAGGATGAAAGTATGCATTCGCGCCCACGATTTGGGTGTCACCGGGACAGCGCAGATCTTGAAGCGTCTGGACTGCCTTGGCCTGGACGGCGTGCAGATGGTTTGCTATAAGGCATATCCCGATATTGGGCAAATTCCCGGAGCCATCACGCAGGAGCGGGCGGCACAAATCGGAAAGGCTTTTTCTGATTCAGGAAAGATCATCCCGCTTGTGGGAGCTTATTTCAACCCCATCCATACGGATGAAAAGAAAGTTGAAAATAGCCTGCGGATTTTTGAAGACTACCTTAGAGTTTGCAAAGCCATGGGCTGCAATGTGGTAGCTTCTGAAACCGGCTCCTGCAACAATGATGAATGGACGTACCATCCTGGAAACCGGACTGAAGAGTCTCTTCAAGGCGTAGTCAGAGCGTTTTCCCAGCTGTGCGATGTCGCCGCCGACTGCGGCAGTACCGTCGCCATGGAGGGTTGCTCTGGACATGTATGCTGGGATGTGGATACCCTTGCAAAGGCAAGAAAAATGATCGGGAAGAAGACTCGTGTGGTCTTTGACTTGTATAACTTCATGGATACGGACAATCAGGGAGATTATCTGAAAATTCTTGACAAAGGTCTGGATGCCTTTGCTGGGGATATTCAGGTGTTCCATATGAAGGATTGCTTCCTGAGAAATGGGAAGAAGCCTGTGCAGACACCCTTTGGAAAGGGTGGTCTGGATCTACACGCGATTTTACGCCGGATTAAAGCCTATGATTCCAATGCCGCACTGGTACTAGAAGAAACCACCGGCGATGATATCGAACATGCAGTAAAAACAATTAGAAATATTTGGGAGAGTGTATAATATGAAATTTGATGTACGTTACGCCAATCACCCCGAGGACTCCAAGCGCTACGATACCACCGAACTGCGCAAGCACTACCATATTTCCAACCTGTTCGAGAAGGACTCCATCAACCTGACCTATTCTCATCAGGACCGGATCATCGCCGGCGGAATTATGCCTGTGGATGAGGCACTGGTGCTGGAAAGCTGCAAGGAGCTGGCGGCTCCCTATTTCCTGGCACGCCGGGAGCTGGGCGCTATCAACATCGGCGGCGACGGCGTTGTGATTCTCGACGGTGTGGAGTATCCCGTAAACCATCGTGACGGTATCTACGTCGGTATGGGAACCAAGGAGCTGGTATTCAAGTCTGTAGATAAGAATAACCCTGCAAAGTTCTACATCAATTCCTGCCCCGCCCACCGTACCTGCCCCACCGTCCATATCCCCATGGACAAGGCGCGCTACAACCATCTGGGCGGACAGGCTACCGTTAACGAGCGCATCCTGCGCCAGTACATCCATCCCGCTGTCTGTGAAAGCTGCCAACTGAGCATGGGCATGACCGCTCTGCTGCCTGGCAACGTTTGGAATACTATGCCCAGCCACACCCATGAACGCCGTATGGAAGTATATATGTACTTTGAGGTTGCCCCCGATCAGTGTGTGTTCCACATGATGGGTCAAGGCAAGGAGACCCGCCACATCGTCATGCACAATGAAGAGGCCGTTATCTCTCCCAGCTGGTCCATCCACTCCGGCGTCGGCACCGCCAACTACACCTTTATCTGGGGCATGTGCGGCGAGAATCAGGACTTCGACGACATGGACGGCATCCCCACTGCTGAACTTCTGTAATTTTAGGAGGAAAGAATATGAATATGTTTGATCTTACTGGAAAGGTTGCGCTGGTTACCGGCGGCAGCTACGGTATCGGCTTTGCCATCGCTTGTGGCCTTGCCAACGCAGGAGCGAAGGTAGTTTTCAATGACATTAAGCAAGAGCTGGTGGACAAGGGACTTGCTTCTTACGCAGAAGCCGGCATCGACGCGAAGGGCTATGTCTGTGACGTGACCGATGAAGAAGCTGTCAATGCTCTGGTCAAGACAATTGAAGAGGAAGTCGGTGTCATCGACATTCTGGTCAATAACGCAGGCATCATTAAGCGCATCCCTATGAGCGAAATGACTGCAGCTGATTTCCGCAAAGTCATCGATGTGGATCTGAATGCCCCCTTCATCGTATCCAAGGCGGTTATTCCTTCCATGATCAAGAAGGGTCACGGTAAGATCATCAACATCTGCTCCATGATGAGCGAGCTGGGCCGTGAAACCGTTTCTGCCTACGCAGCTGCCAAGGGCGGCTTGAAGATGCTGACCCGTAACATTTGCTCTGAATACGGTGAGCACAACATCCAGTGCAACGGTATTGGTCCTGGTTACATTGAGACTCCCCAGACTGCTCCGCTACGGGAACGTCAGGCTGACGGCAGCCGCCATCCCTTCGACCAGTTCATCATTTCCAAAACTCCTGCAGCCCGCTGGGGAAAGACAGAAGACCTGGTCGGTCCTGCAATCTTCCTGGCATCCGATGCATCGAACTTTGTCAACGGTCATGTGCTGTACGTAGACGGCGGCATTCTGGCTTACATCGGCAAGCAGCCCTAAATCTATTAGAAAAGAGTTGAAATGTATGCGGGCTTATTTGTTTGTACATTTCCGTGAACGGAAAACACCGGATGGTGAGCAGGTTTATTTCGGCCTGAGCCGTGATGGATTCAACTGGGAGATGGTAAATGACGGACATCCTGTCCTCTGGTCCCATCAGGGGGAAAAGGGTGTCCGGGACTGCACCATCATCCGCTGTGAGAAGGATGGTAAATACAGGATTTTTGCCACAGACTTAAGCCTTGCATACAATTTCCGAAATAAGTATCATTTCGACTGGCCTACCGTTTCCCACAACGGCAGCAAGTATCTGACCATGTGGGAATCGGAGGATCTGGTCAACTGGTCAGAGCAGCGGCTGCTTCCGCTGGGAGATGAAGACTTCGGTTGCCTCTGGGCGCCGGATGTGTTCTATGATCCGGAAATGGAAGACTATGTACTCCATTGGTCCTCCAGCCACGCATCCAACGGCTTTGGTAACATGGGTATCTGGTTCAGCCGCACAAGGGATTTTAAGTCCTTTGGGGTTCCGAAGCTGCTGTATCAAAAGGACGACGCCGGGGTTATTGATTCCGCCATTTACACGGAAAACGGCAAGTACTTCCTGTTCCTGAAGTCTGACCATAACCCGGAGCGGATCATTTTGCTGCGAGCTGACCATGCAGAGGGGCCATACATTCGGAATGAGGAATTTGACCGCAGTATGCTGGCCATTGAAGCGGGGCTCTATGAGGGCCCCACAGCGGTTCGCTTGGAGGACGGGCGCTGGTGCCTGTTCCTTGATTACTACGGCGTTCCCGGGGCGGGGCAGGGCTATGTGCCCTTCGTGGCTGATTCCATGGAGAGCGGCCGGTTTATCCGCTCAGACATGCAGTTTTCCTTCCCCTATGGCTACAAACACGGCACGGTCATTCCGATTACTATCGAAGAATACGAACGAATTCGAAATCATGACTGGTCCCAAAGGGACTGGCAGTAATTTTTCTGTTCAGGAGGTCATATCATGCCGATGCAATTTGACTCCGAAAGCAGAACTTTCAAGCTGGATACCGACTGTTCCAGCTATTTGATCAAAATACATGAAACCGGGCACATTCTGAATCTGTACTATGGCGCACCAATCCCTGATGCAACAATTCAGGGGCGGGAGAAGCGTCGGGTTTCCGCATCCTTCAGTCCCTACGACCCGGTGGATTGGGTGTCCTGATTGATCAGATTCATGCCCGGGGTCTGAAATTCGGTATGTGGTTTGAACCGGAGATGGTTTCTCCGGATTCGGAGCTTTTCCGTATCCATCCGGACTGGCATATCCATGTGAAAGGCAGACTCCCCATGTTGGGACGGCACCTTTTGACTTGGAAGATGGACAGATCATTCCATTAAGTCATGAACTCTTTGACAATGACGCCATTGTACTCACCAATATGAGCCGGCAAGTGACCCTGGAAGCTGAGGGAGATCCTCACAGTGTATGTGTAACCTTTCCGCAGATGCAATATTTGGGGCTGTGGCATTGGCCCAAAACAGACGCGCCATATGTCTGTATTGAACCATGGTGTTCGCTACCGGCATCAGAAAACACCATAACTGTATTTGAAAACCAGACTGATTTGATTAAGCTCGATCCATCCAATACATATAAAAACCGCTGGACGATACAAATCCGGTGATATCGGAGTCTGCGGAAGCGAGGTAGATAACATGAATGTCTTTGCTGATAAAAGTTGCCTGGGAATTGAACTTGGCTCCACGCGAATAAAGGCGGTAGCTATTGATGAAAAGCATATCCCGGTTTCCTCCGGTGATTATACGTGGAAGAGCACCTATGAAAATGGAATCTGGACTTATGATTTAGCAGAAGTCTGGACAGGCCTGAAAACCGCACTAGACGGAGTTGAAAATCGCGATGGTATTCAGGCTATGGGCATTTCTGCCATGATGCATGGTTATCTGGCCTTTGACAAGGACTGGAATCTGCTGGTACCCTTTAGAACATGGCAGAACACCATCACAGGCCAGGCTGCAGAAGAATTGACTGCGCTGTTTGGCTTTAATATTCCCCAGCGCTGGAGCATCGCCCATCTGTATCAGGCAGTCCTGAACGGCGAGGAGCATATCTCTCAGATTGCCCACATTACCACCCTGGCAGGCTATGTTCACTATATGCTGACCGGTGTCAATGCCATCGGCATCGGTGAGGCTTCCGGCATGTTCCCCATCGACAGCGAGAAGAACTGTTACGATGAGGAAATGCTTAAGAAGTTTGAAAAGCTGACGGAGAACCAGCCCTGGAATATTCGGGAGATTCTTCCTGGTGTTCTCATGGTAGGTGAGGAAGCTGGCAGGCTGACAGAGCAGGGTGCTGCTATGCTGGGTAACCTGCTGACTCCCGGCATTCCCTTTGCCCCCGCCGAGGGTGACGCAGGCACCGGTATGACCGCAACCAATGCGGTTGCACCCAGAACCGGCAATGTGTCCGCCGGTACCTCCATCTTCTCTATGGTGGTTCTGGAGCAGCCTCTGAAGAAGGTCTACGAAGAGATCGATCTGGTCACCACGCCCACCGGCAAACCCGTTGCCATGGTACACTGTAATAACTGTACCAATGATTCCAACGCATGGGTTGGCATTCTGAAAGAAACTGCAGAATTATTTGGCGCAGATCCCTCTAATGGCGAAGTCTACACCAAGCTCTATCAGAAGTCCCTGGAGGGCGACCCCGACTGCGGCGGTATTCTGGTCTGCAACTATATGGCCGGCGAGGGCGTAACCCATCTGGACGAAGGCCGTCCCATGGTTGTCCGCCGTCCTGACAGCAAGTTCACCCTTGCCAACTTTTTCCGGGCTTCTCTTTACTCTACAATGTCTACGCTGAAAATTGGCATGGACATTCTGGCGGAAGAAAAGGTGGCAATTGACAGCCTCACCGGACACGGCGGTCTGTTCAAGACTCCCGTTGTGGGTCAGAAATATATGGCTGCTGCCTGCAATGCACCTGTCACCTGTATGGAAACCGCCGGCGAGGGCGGCCCTTACGGCATGGCCCTGCTGGCTGCCTATATGGTTAATAAGGCAGAGGGCGAATCTCTGGAAGAATACCTGAATGCTCATGTCTTCGCTGATGCAAAGGGAACTACCCTGAACCCTGAGCAGGCAGATGTGGACGGATTCAATGCATACATCGAACGGTACAAGCAGCTTCTGGAAGTGGAGCGCAAGGCTGTGGAAGTCATTTAAGGAGGAGAAATAGTATGAGCAAGTATAATTTCTGGTTTGTGGTTGGTTCTCAGGACCTGTACGGTGAAGAAGTCCTAAAGACCGTTGCCCAGCGCGCCGCTGAAATGGCCACAAAGATGAGTGAATCCCTGCCTTATCCTTTGATTTACAAGGTCACCGCAATGAGCAATTCTCAGATTACCCAGATCGTCAAGGAAGCCAACTACGACGATTCCTGCGCCGGTATTATCACTTGGTGCCATACCTTCAGCCCCTCCAAGATGTGGATCAATGGTCTTGCCAATCTGCAGAAGCCCTACTGCCACTTCGCTACCCAGTACAACAAAGAGATCCCCAACGACGAAATCGACATGGACTTCATGAACCTGAACCAGGCTGCCCACGGCGACCGGGAACACGGTTTCATTGCTGCCCGTCTGAGAATGCCCCGGAAGGTCATCGCAGGCTACTGGCAGAATCCTGAGGTCCTCAGCCGCATCGGCAGCTGGATGAAGTCCGCTGTGGGTGTGGCTGTGTCCAGAAATCTGAAGGTTATGCGCTTTGGCGACAACATGCGTGAAGTGGCTGTCACCGAAGGCGACAAGGTGGAAGTCCAGACCAAGCTGGGCTGGCAGGTGAATACCTGGGCTGTGGGCGATCTGGTCAAGGAAATGAATGCCGTTACCGAAGCTGAGATCGATACTCTCATGGCTGAGTATGAATCCAAATACGAGATCAATACTCCCAATGTGGCTGCCATTCGTTATCAGGCAAGAGAAGAGATTGCCATGAAGAAGATGCTGGATGCAAACGGCTGCATGGCCTTCTCCAACACCTTCCAGGATCTGTACGGCATGGAGCAGCTGCCGGGCCTTGCATCCCAGCATCTGATGGCCCAGGGCTACGGCTACGGCGGCGAAGGCGACTGGAAAGTTTCCGCCATGACCGCCATTATGAAGGCCATGGGCGAAAACGGCAACGGTGCTTCCGCTTTCATGGAAGACTATACTTACCATCTGGTGGAAGGTCAGGAGTATTCTCTGGGCGCTCATATGCTGGAGGTCTGCCCCTCTCTGGCAGTTCCTAACGCAAAGCCCAAGATCGAGACTCACCATCTGGGCATCGGCATGAACGAAAAGGATCCTGCCCGTCTGGTATTTGAGGGAAAGGAAGGCGATGCTATCGTGGTGTCCCTCATCGACATGGGCGGCAGACTCCGCCTGATCGTGCAGGATATTGTCTGCGTCAGGCCGATTCTCCCCATGCCCAACCTGCCTGTAGCAAGAGTCATGTGGAAGGCAATGCCCAATTTGACCGACGGTGTAGAATGCTGGATCACCGCAGGCGGTGCCCACCACACTGTTCTGAGCTACGACGTGACCGCGGAGCAGATGAAGGACTGGGCCAAGATGATGGACATCGAGTTCGTCCACATCACCAAGGACACCACCGTGGAGGCTCTGGAGAAGGAGCTGTTCCTGAATGATCTGGCCTGGAAACTGAAGTAGGGTGATTCTATGCTGGAAGAACTAAAAGAAATCGTTTGTAAGGCCAATCTGGAACTGCCGAAGTATGGCCTTGTAACTTTTACCTGGGGCAATGTTTCCGGTGTGGACCGGGAGAATGGTCTAATGGTCATCAAACCCTCCGGTGTGGAGTATGACAACATGACCGCTGAAGATATGGTTGTGGTATCCCTTGCCACCGGAGAAAAGGTGGAAGGCAAGTGGAAACCCTCTTCTGACACTGCTACCCATGTGGCATTGTACAATGCTTTTCCCAACATCGGCGGCATCGTCCATACTCATTCCCGCTGGGCAACCAGCTGGGCGCAGGCAGGCCGTGGAATTCCTGCCTACGGCACTACCCACGGCGATTATTTCTACGGCGAGATCCCTTGCACCCGGAAGATGACCGCCGAGGAAATTCAGGGCGAGTATGAAAAGGAGACCGGTAATGTCATCATCGAGACCTTCGAAGGAAAGTCTGCAGACGATATCCCTGCGGTTCTCGTTCACTCCCACGGCCCCTTCACCTGGGGCACCGATCCTCACAACGCTGTCCATAACGCCGTTGTACTGGAAGAGCTGGCCTTTATGGCATTCCACACGGAAGCCATTACCCTGGGCAAGGAAACCATGCAGCAGGAGCTGCTGGACAAGCATTATCTGCGTAAGCACGGCAAGAATGCCTATTACGGTCAAAATTGACTTCATTGTTCTCCTTTTTCTAGGCAAACCCGTCGCTGTTGGGAGCGGCGGCGGGTTTGTCACCTCCTAAAGAAACACACCTATGCCTTCTAAGAGAGGATGGTTTCAATGACTCCAGAGAAGTATCTTAGGAAAATTGACGAAGTAATTGCTACAGGAAAATTCAAAGACAACTGGCAGTCGCTTTCGGAACACAAAACTCCGGAATGGTATTACCGTAGCAAGTTGGGTATTTTTATTCATTGGGGCATATATTCTGTACCTGGATTTGGAAATGAGTGGTACTCCAGAAATATGTATGATCCCAACCACAGAGAATTTGAACACCATAGGAAAACTTTTGGCGATCATAAAGACTTCGGCTATAAGGATTTTATCCCTCTATTCAAGGGAGAAAAATTTGATGCGAATCACTGGGTCGATATCTTCCGGCGAGCCGGAGCTAAATTCATTATGCCTGTTGCAGAGCATCATGATGGCTTTGCTATGTATGAAACGGAATTCAACCGCTGGAATGCGGCTAATACGGGACCATGCGTGGATGTAATTGGCGAACTAAAGAAGGCATCTGAGGCACAAGGATTGCGGTTCTGTTCGTCTACCCACCGGGCGGAGCACTATTTCTTTATGAATATGGGCAGGACATTTGACAGCGACGTGAACGACGATGCTTATGCTGACTTTTACGGTCCTGCAGTATATACACCTGAATTTGGATCAGAGCAGATGGGAATTACCACAGAAACTCCCTCCGCAGTGGGGCCCAGCGAGGAATGGCTGATCGATTGGATGGTGCGAACCTGCGAGCTGATTGACCGGTATCAGCCAAAGGTTCTGTATTTTGACTGGTGGATCCAGAATCATGCCTTTAAGCCATATCTGAAAAAGATTGCAGCCTATTACTATAATCAGGCAGATCAGTGGGGCGAAGAAGTGACCATCAATTATAAGCACGAAGCATTTCCGCCTGGAGTTGGAACCTTTGATGTGGAGCGGGGCTCTTTGGATCGGATTTCTCCGACTCCATGGCAGACCTGTACTGCAATCGGCAAGCATTCCTGGGGCTATCGTGCAGACAACGAATTCAAATCCTCCCGGCAGATCATTTGTGATCTGATCGATATCGTCAGCAAGAACGGCATATTGCTCCTGAACGTTGGGCCAAGATCTAATGGTACTTTCACAACGGAAGAAACGCAGGTCCTTATGGATCTGGGAAACTGGCTGAAGATCAACGGCGAAGGTATCTATGATACGGTTCCATGGAAATGGTTTGGCGAGGGCAGTGTGAATGCGGAAGCAGGATATTTCAAAGACAGCGAAGAAAAGGCATACACAAGCGATGATTTCCGGTTTACTTACCGGGGCGGGTGCTTGTATGTGTTCCAGCTGCGTCCTGATGGAAATGATGTAACGATTCGCTCTCTGGCGGAAAAGGGTATGCGTGATTTTGTAATTTCGGACGTGGAGCTTCTGGGATATGAAAAGAAGCTGAAATACCAGAGAAAACCGGAAGGCCTGGGCATTCAGATGCCCGGCGGTATAAATACGGACATGCCGCTTTGCTTCAAGGTTCATTTTGCATAAACAGTTCATTTGTAAAGGGGAATTTGAGAATGCATCTGCTAAAAATAGAACAGGGATGCTATCCGGGACAGGCGGATCCGTTCATCCTGAAAAGCGGAGGAAGATACTATATTTACGTAACAGGTCACGATGCAATTTATGCGTATCATTCAGACAAACTGTTGGGAGGCTGGCAATACTATGGTGCTGTTATGTCTGCGCCCAGTCTGCACGCATTCTGGGCGCCCAGTGTAATCGAGCTTGATGGGAAATTCTATATGTATAACTCTATGGAAGGTGCCGATGTGATTCCGGATCAGGGCAACCACGATGGCGCGATGCACGTTTCCGTAGCAGACAGTCCTCTTGGACCTTTTCAACTGGTGAAGCGGATACTGGAACCCTTCTCCATCGATTCCCATATCGTCCGGAATGAGGCAGGTCTCTTCCTATTCTACTCCTCCAACCGCTTTGAGGGTGACAGAATTGGCACCTGCATCTACGTTGACAAGATGCTGGATCCCTTTACACCTGCCGGTAATCCTGTTCTGGTTGTGGAGCCGACAATGGACGAGGACATCTACTGGACAGACCGGTACCAGAAGGGTCAGCACTGGCATACAATTGAAGGTGCTTTCTATTTCCGGGAAGGGGAGTGGCAGTATGTCATGTATTCGGGCAACTGCTTTGAACAGCCCACCTACTACGTCGGCTATGCCAGAGCAAAAACAAACGAAACGGATCTGACGAAAATCAAATTTGAAAAGTATCCAGATGATCACACCTATCACCCTGTTCTGAAGGCCAATGAATTTGAAGAGGGGACAGGTCATCACTCCATGATCAAAGAGGATGGACAATGGTATGCCGTCTACCATGCCAGAGATTATGAGAATGCTTCTGGAGCCAATGCCTTTGATGCCAGAAACGCCCGTATCTGCAAACTGAATGTCAAAGACGGCATTATTACCGCAGAACGCTATCGTGACCATATTTAAGGAGGCTTTCCCATGGCGCTTGTAACAACAAAAGAGATGTTCCAAAAGGCCTATCACGGCGGCTATGCCATCGGTGCGTTCAATTTTAACAACATGGAGACCGTTCAGGCCATCACGGAAGCATGCCGGGAGGAACGGTCCCCCGTGATTTTGCAGGTCTCCCAGGATGTCCGTGCCAACCATACCTATATGGTCAAACTTGCAGAAGCTGCGGTGATAGAATGTCCGGAGATTCCGATTGCGCTCCACCTTGATCATGGTGACAGCTTCGAAACCTGCAAGTTCTGCATCGATGGTGGATATACCTCCGTTATGATCGATGCTTCCTCAAAGCCTTTTGAGGAGAATGTTGCAATTACCCGAAAAGTCGTGGAATATGCTCACGATCATGGTGTCGTGGTTGAGGCGGAGCTGGGCGCCCTTGCCGGTGTGGAAGATGATGTCAATGTATCCGCAGATCAAGCTAGATATACCAAACCGGAAGAGGTGGCTGAATTTGTTTCCCGAACCGGCTGCGATTCTCTGGCCATCGCCATGGGTACTTCCCACGGTGCCTACAAGTTCAAGCCAGGTACAAACCCGAAGCTGCGGTTTGATATTCTGGAAGCCATTATGAATACTGTGCCCGGTTTCCCTATCGTCCTCCACGGAGCATCCTCAGTACCGCAAGAATATGTTGAGCTGGTCAATCGGTATGGCGGTATTATGCCCGGTGCGGTAGGAATTCCGGATGAGCAGCTCCGGCACGCATCAGAACTGGCAGTATGCAAAATCAATGTGGCATCAGATACCCGCATTGCTATCACAGGGACTGTTCGTAAGTATTTCAACGAACATCCGGAGCATTTTGACCCTAGACAATATCTTAAACCGGCCAGAGAAAACATCAAGGAATTGGTAAGGAAAAAACTGAGGTATGTCTTAGGGTGCTCAGGAAGGGCTCCGGAGTATTTCTGCTGAAACTAGCCGTAACAATGGAAACAGTATGAAAGGCTGAAAAATAAAAAATCCATATATTAGTATAATCGGCCTTGTGGCATTGTGTTTGCTATATATTCTTCCTAAATAATCTTTGATTTTCTATGCTATTAAAAGATCAAGAGTGAGCGAGGTGTAACGGATGAATAAGAACAGCTTTGCGAAGCGTCCACCAATGGGCTGGAACAGCTACGACTATTACGACACCAATGTAACCGAGGCGGATGTGCTGACCAATGCAGAGTTTATGGCAAAACATCTGAAACCCTACGGTTGGGAGTATGTGGTGGTTGACATCCAGTGGTATGCCTACAACACCGCATCCATGCGCGCCCGGTTCCAGTACATTCCCTTCGGCAAAAATGAGATGGACGAATTTGGCAGACTGCTGCCTTGCCCGGATAAATTCCCGTCTTCCGTCAATGGGGCGGGCTTCAAGCCTCTGGCTGACAGGATTCATGCTCGGGGGCTGAAATTTGGCATCCACATCATGCGGGGCATTCCACGTGCGGCTGCCCAGAACCATCTACCCATTCTGGGCGCGGATACGACCGCGGATATGGTTGCAGACCCCAGCTCCATTGCGGAGTGGAACCCGGATATGTACGGCATCCGCAATTGCGAAGCCGGACAGAAATATTACGATTCCATCATGGAGCTCTATGCCGCATGGGGCGTGGATTTCATTAAGGTGGATGATATTTGCTCCACCGGATTCCATCCCCACCGGGGTTATGGGCGTAAGCACGAGGTGGAGATGCTGAGCAGGGCCATCGAGCGTTGCGGGCGGCCCATCGTGCTGAGCCTTTCTCCCGGACCTGCGGAGGTTTCCGAAAGCTGGCACTATAAAAAGTATGCCAATATGTGGCGCATTACCGACGATTTCTGGGACAACTGGGAAACCCTGTTGTACATGTTCGACCGGTGCGAAAAATGGCAGGACCATGTTTCGCAGGGCTGCTGGCCGGACTGCGATATGCTGCCTCTGGGCAAAGTGGGAAAACACTTCGGGCAGGAGCGGGATTGCCTCTTTACAAGGCAGGAGCAAAAGACCATGATGACCCTCTGGTGCATGTTCTCCTCGCCTCTGATGCTAGGCGCGGAAATGACAAAGCTGGATGACTGGACCTTATCCCTGCTGTGCAATGAGGAATTATTGCGGCTGGAAAACGGTCAGTTTGTATCCAGACAGGTCCTGCGGGACCGGGAGAAATGTGTGTGGTGCTCCGTGCATCCCAAAACCGGGGAGTATTATGTCGCGCTCTTCAATCTGAAAAATGAACCGCAGGAAATTCGCGTGACACCGGAGGAATGCGCCTCCATGTTTCCCACAGGATTCCTGTTTGGCCGGGAGTCTCCCATAAAGGAAATATGGAGCGGTGAGTATTATAAAGACCTGTGTGGAACCGTCGCGCCCCACGGAACGCTACTGCTGCACACGCAGGTGTAAGGAGAAAAAGCATGAAACAGGCAAAAATCATTATCGACAAGGATTTTCAGGTCAGCCGCATTGACCGCCGGATCTATGGCTCCTTCATTGAGCATCTAGGTCGTGCGGTCTACGAAGGCATTTACCAGCCGGACAGCCCCTTTGCCGACGAGCAAGGCTTCCGCAAGGATACACTGGAGCTGGTTAAGGAATTGAATGTTCCGGTGGTTCGCTACCCTGGCGGCAACTTTGTTTCCGGCTACAAGTGGGAAGACGGAGTCGGGCCCAAGGAGGAGCGTCCCAAGCGGATCGATCTTGCATGGAGCGTGGTGGAGACCAACGAGGTTGGCCTGAACGAGTTCTCGGACTGGGCTAAAAAGGCCAATACGGAAGTCATGATGGCCATCAATCTGGGCACCCGGGGCGTTGCAGAGGCCATGGAACTGCTTGAGTATTGTAATCTGGATCAGGGGACCTACTACAGCGAGCTTCGGAAAAAGCACGGCTATGAAAAGCCCCACAGCATCAAGCTCTGGTGCCTGGGCAACGAAATGGACGGCCCTTGGCAGATCGGTCATAAGACCGCAGAAGAGTATGGCCGGCTGGCCAATGAGACTGCAAAGGTACTGAAGGGTATCGATCCGTCCGTCGAACTTGTGGTCTGCGGCAGCTCCGGCTCCGGCATGCCTACCTTTGGCGACTGGGAGGCCACAGTCCTCGATCATTGCTATGACAGCGTGGACTACGTCTCTATGCACACTTACTATGGCGACCGGGAGCGAGACCCCCAAACTTTCCTTGCGAACAATATAGATATGGATCGTTTTATTACAGACGTTGCAAATATCTGCGATTTTGTAAAGGCAAAGAAGCGCAGCAATAAAACCATCCATCTGTCCTTTGATGAATGGAATGTTTGGTATCATTCCAATGAGCAGGACCAGAAGCTGCAGCGCTGGACCCGGGCACCCCATCAGCTGGAGGATGTGTACGATTTTCAGGATGCTCTGTTGGTTGGTAGCATGCTGATCACCCTGCTGCGCCATGCAGACCGGGTAAAGATCGCCTGTCTGGCTCAGCTGGTTAATGTCATTGCGCCTATCATGACTTCCGACACCGGCTGCTGGCGGCAGACCATCTACTATCCCTATTGGCTCACCGGAAAATACGGTCAGGGTATCGTGCTCCAGACTCAGGTGGATTCACCCACATATCAGAACAAAAAATACGGCACTGTACCCTTCATCGACTGTGTAACCGTGTACAACGATGACGCTGAGGAGCTGATCATCTTCGCTGTAAACAAGGACCTGAAGGAAGATATCACACTTTCCATGGATCTGCGCCAATTTGCGGACTTCCGCGTAATTGAGCATGTAACCATGCAGGATGAGGATTTGTACGCAGTTAATACTGAGAATAATCCCAATAGAATTATTCCTGCAAACTGCACCGAAAGTGGCGTACAAAACAACTGCTTGACAGCTTTGCTCAAGCATAAGAGCTGGAATATGATCCGTTTGGGCAGAGGATAAATTTTCGTGTGACATAATTGCGAAGGAGGTCAACTCGATGGATGATCGACAGAGGGAAATGATTTTGCGCTACCAACCCTATGTTTTCAGAGATCGTAAGGACCCGTTTCCTATAAGATTTGTTGGTTGCACTATCTTTACAGAAAAGGTGCGGTCTGAAAGTTTCCCCAAATGGGTTGTAGATCCAGCTGCAGTAGGGGCGGAAGCGATTATTGAGTACGCAATCTATTACGATTACGATATTCAACACATGTATGATTTGGAACATATTTGGGTCGCAGTTGATGTTGATGGGAATGTGATCGACTGCTGGTGCAGTTTTCATGGGATGCGGCTTCGTGCAGCAGGAGTCAGCATGTTCCAGATGGAAGGGACGCATCCAATCCTGTACGCTCAGCCTGGAAAGCACGCAATGCTACCAAATCCAGAATTGTTTGAACTGCATCCGCAGTTTCGGTTCGCCTGTACATCCGAAGCCGGCGGAGGGCTTCTCCTGCCGGCATTGCTAAATGGAGCAGTGGAAACAAATGACTGCCTGGATGCCAAAATCGCTGAGTACATCCGCACCCATTATACATTTCGTCCAAGTATGGAGTTCGTTTGGGAAAAGCTGGACCCGGAACAACTCATAACCTGGCCCGAATTGCTTGATATAATCCCAAAGCTGATTGCTGAACAGGTAAGGATTATTTGCGGATGATGCTGCAACTGAGGCAATCCAAGTGATGTAAGGTTTAATCCCCAATTGCTAACTAGTTTTTACTCTATGAAGGGAAATTGTCTAGTGGAAAACTTTCGTAATGAACAGAATCTTGTCCATGTACTCGACAAAACTTGACGATGGTGTTATACTAATTTTATCAAAAGAACAAGCGTACGCACTAAATAGGGCATAAGGATGTCGGGTTAGGTAATGATGGATGTAGCTTGCGGGCTTGCATCTAAAGTGTTACCAAAACACATAAAAAGTCCTGAAACCGTAAGGTTTCTGGTCTTTTTCTTGGTTAAAGAAAACCACCAGCCCGGCTGGTGGTTCCAAAAAGCTTTAGCTATGAGTAGAAAAAATATCCTCCTTTAGATATAGTTGAGGTGGTCTGCCAACCGCCGAAACATAACTAAAGGAGGAATCAAGTCCGGATGA
>JAZNPV010000022.1:0-4652 GCA_045589835.1 Faecousia sp. | reverse complement strand
CGGGTGTGTGGCTGGCGCTGAATCATCTGGAGGCAGAGCCTGTGCTGCTGGAAGTGCCGGAAGCTGCCAGAACCCAGGCGCTGAATATGATGGATGCGCTGTGTGCCGGGGACTATGGGGCGGTAGAGCAGGTGCTTTACGGCCAGCCGGAGCTGGGCATGGACCGTCAGCCGGAGGACTTTGTGGGGCAGCTGTTTTTTGCGGCCTATGCAGAGAGCCTGCATTATGAATTGCTGCGGGATTGCTATGCTACAGCCAACGGGGTCGCGCTGGATGTGCGGGTCACGGCGTGGGATGCTATGGGATTATTACCGCAGCTGCGGCAGCAGGCACAGCTGCTGCTGGAGCAGCGGGTAGCGGAAGCAGAGGATGTGTCCCAAATATATGATGAAAACGGTGAGTACCGGGAAGAGCTGGTGATGGAGGTGCTGCACACATCCGCGGAAACGGTGCTGAAAACGGAAAAGAGCAGCATCAGCATCGACCTGACGCTGGAGTGTGTGTTTGATAACGGCCAGTGGTGGATCGTGCCGGAAGATACGTTGCTGGATGTGATCGGCTGCAGACTTGGCCGCTAGGGAGGAAACCATGGAAAAGAGAAAAGTACCTGTATGGCTTAGCTGCATACTGTGTGTGCTTGCGCTGGCATTGACGGCTGCCTTTGTGCTGTGGGGCATGCTCCATGTGGGGCTGCCAGGAAAAAGCACCGGTGGCGCGTTTTTTCGGGCGGCAATGATGGATACCTATGACCGGCATGTTACCAACCAGATCAGCAGCGCGCTGGAGGGCGTGCTGAATATTCAGAAGGTGTACTGGCTAAGCGACAGTGATCAGATTGCGCCGGAACCGGATCCGGACAAATTTGGAGAAACCACAGACCTTGCCCAGGTGCAGGCGGTAGTGGATGCCGCACAGAAGCTTCTTGGCGGGCAGCAGACGCTGTTCAATACGGATATCACCCTGTTCGAAGATTCCAAAGTTACCTATTATCTGGATGAGACCATCCTGTGCATTACCTGGCGGGAGGTGATTGACAATATCGTCTATACCTTCAGTGAGGTGAAGATCGCCCATCCTTCCCAGTTCCGCCGTTTTCTGGCAGACGGGGAGTATGGTTCCGAGAAAAAGTACTACTGCACCCAAATGGCGGCGGCAGTCAATGCCGTTACAGCCTCCAATGCGGATTATTACAAGTATCGACCCTATGGGATCGTAGTTTACAACGGTGAGGTTTACCGCGCCAATGACACGGTTGACACCTGCTTTATCGATGAAAAGGGCGAAATGATCCTGGTGCCCAGAAAGCACTTCCAAAGCCAGGAAGAAGTAGAGGCATTCGTAGAAGAGAACAACATCCGCTTCAGCATGGCCTTTGGCCCCATTATGGTGGAAGATGGCAAGAATGTGGTGCCGGAGAAGTATCCGGTGGGACAGATCGGGGAGATTTTTTCCCGGGCGGGCATTGGTTACCTGGGAGAGCTGCACTATCTGCTGGTAACGGCGGGCTTCAGCGAAAAACATCAAGTTATGCAAACCATGGAAAATTTTGCCGACCGCATGGTGGATTTTGGCTGCCTGAAGGCCTACGCCCTGGATGGCGGCCAGACAGGAACCATCGTAACAAACGATAAGCTGATCAATCGGCCGGACTACGGCACACAGCGAACCGTCAGCGACATAATCTATTTTGCCACTGCGGTTCCGGATGGGGAGTGAAGCCATGGATAGAATTGCCTTTATTATTGGAGAAGTGTATATCTACTGGCAAAGCGTGATCCTTATGGCAGCTGTGGCCACCGCTGTGCTGATGTTTTTGGGGCTGTATATCGGCAAAAGCGGCAATGGAGCAGGCGCTGCTATGGCGATTTCCCTGTCGCTGATCAGCGGATTACTTCTGAGCCGGCTGATCCATTGGTACTGCCAGAGCGCGTCCTATGAAAGCCTGGCGCAGGCCATGACCGATTGGTCCTCTGGTGGCTTCGCTCTGATGGGCGTGTTTGCCGGATGTCTTCTTACGGCCTGCCTGCTGCGGCTGGTGCGGCTGGTGTCAAACTTGCCGCAGATGCTCGACTGCATGGCTTTGGCAGGCAGCGCGGGTATTGCTGTGGGACGGCTGTCTTTTCTATATAGCGCCGGAGACAGAGGCATGATCCTGAAAGAAATGACTGCGCTGCCCTGGGCCTTCCCGGTGATCAACACTGTTACAGGTGAGACAGAATACCGGCTGGCGACTTTTATGCTGCAGGCGATAGCAGCCGGTGTGATCTTCCTGGTGCTGTTGATTGTGTGGCTGGTGGGGCAGCGCGGCAAAAAGCTCCCTGATGGGGACACTGCCCTTAGCTTTGCGCTGCTGTACGGCGCGACCCAGGCGGTGCTGGACAGCACCCGTTATGATTCCCTGTTTCTGCGCAGCAACGGATTTGTCAGCGTTGTGCAGATCCTGTGTCTGGCAGCCATGATCACGGTGATCGTGATATTCTCTGTGCGGATGGTGAAGACCCGGGGCTGGAAACGCTTCTATATTGGGCTCTGGGTGGCGGAAGTGGCATCGCTGGGTGGGGCCGGCTATATGGAATACTATGTCCAGCGCCACGGTGACCGGGCGCTGAAGGCCTATAGCCTTATGACGGTCTGCCTGGCGTCTGCCGTGCTGCTGACGATTCTGATCCACAGGCTGAGCCTGCCGCAATGCAAAGCAGAAGAACAATAGAAGGAATTGCGCTACAACTGAATCCAGCAGGAATCAAGTCCCCCGGCGGCTGTACCGTCGGGGGACTTTCTGTTGACAGGAAAACGGGTGCTATGATAGGATAAAGAAAAAACGGGAGGCGCTTATGGAATTAAAGGAAATGATCTACGCCAGAAGATCGGTGCGTCGCTATCTGGATGAACCGCTGGAGCAGCGGGATCTGCGGGATCTGCGGTATGCATTTGGCAAGATGAAGCCTCTGTATCCCGGCATCCGGGTCCGCTGGGAGATTCTGGAAAAGGAGCAGGCGCGGTTTTACATGCCCTGGAAATCCCCACAGCTGATTGCCATCTACAGTGAGAAAAAAGAAGGATATCTGGAAAATGTGGGCTTTCTGTTCCAGCAGATGGATCTGCATCTGCAGAGCATTGGCCTTGGCTCCTGCTGGATGGGTCTGGGTAAGCCCCGGCATATGGATGAAGAGGACGGCCTGGAATTTGTGATTCTTATGGCTTTCGGAAAACCTCAGGGAACACCTCTGCGTATCGGCAGCGCCGATTTTAAGCGCAAGACCCTGACGCAGATCGCCGACCGGGAAGATACTGCCCTGGAGCCTGCCCGTGTGGCGCCCTCCAGCACCAACAGCCAGCCCTGGTTCTTCACCCATGAGGAAGACGCGATCCATGCTTACATGGCCACCGATGGCTTGCGCCGCCATACCATGATGGGCGTTATGAACCGCATCGATATGGGAATCGCCCTGGCCCATATGTATGTGGCCAACGAAGCACGCTTCCGGTTCTTCTATGCAGACGCTCCCAAGAAAGACGGCTATCAGTATATCGGCAGCTTTACCCTGTAAAAATCTCGGATTGCCTAACATATGCACCGCATCAGTTAGAAAAACTTGAATTTGACGAGGAACTTGCAATGGACAGAAACGAACAATGGTTACAGTGGGCGATAGAATTGCAAAGTCTTGCACAAGCTGGTCTTACATATGGCAAAGACGTTTATGACAGAGAACGGTATGAGCGTATTCGTGTTATCTCAGCTGAAATACTGTCCCATATGTCAGGTATCCCAACTGAAACCGTAAAAGACTTGTTCTGCAACGAAACTGGATATCAGACCCCGAAGCTGGACACCCGTGCAGCCATTTTTAGAGATGGGCAAATTCTTCTTGTTCGTGAGAACAACGGAAAATGGTCGCTTCCTGGCGGCTGGTGTGATGTGAATATCTCTGTCGGTGAAAACACCGACAAAGAGGTAAAAGAAGAATCTGGTCTGGATGTTACCGCCGATAGTATCATCGCTGTTCAAGATAGAGCAAAACACAATCTTCCAGTATATGCCTATGGTATATGCAAAATTTTTGTTCTTTGCTCTCTGGTTGGCGGCAGCTTTCAAGAAAATTTGGAAACCACGGGTTTCGATTTTTTTACCGAGGACAATCTGCCAGACCTTGCCACAGAAAAGAATACCACTGAGCAAATCAAAATGTGCTTTGATGCCCACCGTGCAGGTGACACATGGAAGACATATTTTGATTGACCAATCCCAATATGTCTAACTGTTTGGTGATCCCTACGGGACTCGAACCCGTATTTCCAGCTTGAGAGGCTGGCGTCCTAACCGACTAGACGAAGGGACCATATGGAGATACGGGCCGGATTCGAACCGGCGATTAACAGTTTTGCAGACTGTCCTCTTGAACCTCTTGAGTACCGTATCATGGCTGGGATAGCTGGACTCGAACCAACGATGCCGGTGTCAAAGACCGGTGTCTTGGCCACTTGGCTATATCCCATTGTTATGGTGATCCGCGCCGGGCTCGAACCGAGCATTACAGCCTTGAAAGGGCTGTGTCCTGACCGTTTAGACGAGCGGACCATATTGGGGAGCGTATCCTGTTGCGGTGCCCGGCAGGGACTTCGCCTGACGAAGCAGGCTTGTCCCTTGC
>JAZNPV010000021.1:0-3434 GCA_045589835.1 Faecousia sp. | reverse complement strand
CTCGTCATTGCGGGAAGTAGCGCACACTGGCGTGGCAATCTCCTTAGGTTTTCGGAAATTTGCCGGGGATTGCCACGTCGGGCTTTGCCCTCCTCGCAATGACGTGCGTTTTAAGTTAGGTGTGCAATAAACTGAAATTTATAAATTCTCCGGAAGTTTAAGCAAATGTTAAACTTCCGGGGGTTTTGTTTTCGGAAAGGATGTGTTAGAATAAACAAAATACAGGAAAGAGGTTTTTTTATGGGGAGTTGTCTGATTTTTTGCGCAGGCGGTTTTGATGGACTGATCGAACCGATCCAGTCCGGTGATTACTTACTGGCTGCCGACGGCGGGCTGCGGCATTTACAAGCCTTATCGCTTGCCCCCAACGGAATCATCGGCGACTTTGACTCCCTTGGTTACATACCGGAACATGCGGATGTTTTTCCTGTGGAGAAAGATGATACCGATTCCATGCTGGCAGTCCGGCAGGGACTGCAGATGGGCTTTGACCGTTTTTTGCTGTACGGCAGTCTGGACGGTCCCCGGCTGGATCACACCGTGGCCAATTTCCAAACCCTGCAATTTCTGGCTGATCGGGATGCGGAGGGCTGGCTCATCGGCAACACATATATCGCAACCGTAGTCAAAAACGGCACACTGGCATTTGATCCCGGTGCCCAGGGAATCCTCTCCGTGTTCTGCATGGGCTCCGATGCAGGCGGTGTTACGATCCGCGGCACCCAGTACACGCTGGACCGCGGGACGCTGAGCGCCGGTTTTCCTTTAGGCGTAAGCAATCATTTCACAGGTCAACAGGCCGAGATCACCGTAGAAAACGGCAGCCTGCTGGTACTGTACCACAGAAAGAACGCTCTGGCACACAGGAGGTAAGTCCATGAAGCAGCTGACCGTCTGCCGCAAAACGGTAGAACAAACCACTCCCGATCCCCAAACCGGCCTGAGCGGGCAGGACGTGGCGCTTCGGATGCAAAACGGCTGGAGTAATCAGATTTCCGCCAAACAGGGCTTGACCGAGGGGCAGATCATTGCCCGCAACAGCATCACTTTTTTCAATCTGGTTTTTGTAATCCTGGCTGTAATTCTGGCTCTGTGCGGCTCTACCGTAAAAAACATGGCCTTTCTTGTGGTGGTCATCATCAATACGGTCATCGGCTGTGTACAGGAGATCCGGGCCAAGCGGGCTGTGGATAAGCTGACGCTGATAGCGGCGCAAACCGTAAAAACCATCCGCGACGGCAGAGAAACCTTTGTCCGCTCGGACCTTTTGGTTCGGGATGATATCGCAGAATTTTCCGCCGGTGACCAGATCTGCGCCGACGGCCTTTTGCGCACCGGCCGCCTGCAGGTCAACGAATCCCTGATTACCGGCGAAGCACATGCCGTTATTAAAAATCCCGGTGATGAGCTGAAGTCTGGCAGCTTTGTGGTAGCCGGGCGGGGCCGGGCCCAGCTGACGCGGGTAGGCGATGAAGCCTTTGCCGCTAAGTTGTCCGCGGAAGCAAAAAAGGATCCGAAGGCTGCCAAATCCGAGATGATGCGCTCCTTAGACAAGCTGATCCGGGTAGTGGGCATTGCCCTGATTCCCATAGGCCTTGTGCTGTTCCATCAGGAATTTAAAGTGCTGGAACTGTCTCTGCGGGAAAGCGCAGAAGCTACGGTTGCCGCTTTGGTGGGCATGATCCCCGAAGGATTATACCTGCTGACCAGTGTGGCCATGGCTGTCTCTGCCCTGAAGCTGACCCGGCAGCGGGTATTGGTGCAGGATATGAACTGCATCGAAACTCTGGCTCGGGTGGATGTGCTGTGTGTAGACAAAACCGGTACCATTACGGAGCCGGTGATGGAAGTGGCAAACATCGTCCCCCTGTCCGACGTTCCCCATGAACAGTTAGAGGCTGTTCTGACTGCTTTGTACGGTATGCGGGAGCCGGAAAACGATACCGCCAAAGCTCTGGCAGAGATGTTCCGGGGTTCGTGCAATTGGAACTGCACCCAATATATTCCCTTTGATCCCCAGCGGAAATGGAGCGGGTGTGAATTCGAAACCTACGGTTCCTTTGTAACCGGCGCGCCGGAGTTTATCCTGAAAAACCGATACGAAGAATGGAAGCAAACCGTGGAAAGCTGGTCTTCTACCGGCTACCGGGTGCTGCTGTGCGCCAAATACGATGACAGTTTGAACCAGCAAACCTTAATTCCGGAGCTGGTAACGCCGCTGGCGCTGATTCTGCTGACCAACCGGATCCGCCCTGAAGCACCGGACACCTTTGCCTATTTTGCCCGGCAGGGCGTGGCCATCAAAGTGATCTCCGGCGACAATCCGGCCACCGCTTCGGATGTGGCCCATCGGGCCGGTATTGAGAATGCCGAACAGTATATCGATGCCACCCTTTTGGAAACGGAGGAGGATTTTCTGCAGGCCGTACAGAAGTATACCGTTTTCGGCCGCGTTACACCGGATAAGAAAAAGCAGCTGATCCTCGCGCTGAAAAAGCAAAAACACACGGTTGCCATGACCGGCGACGGTGTGAATGATGTGCTTGCCATGAAAGAGGCCGACTGCGGCATCGCCATGGCCAGCGGCGCACAGGCCGCCAGTCAGGTGGCACGGCTGGTGCTGCTGGATTCAGACTTTTCCGCCTTGCCGGATATTGTAGGCGAGGGCCGCCGGGTCATCAATAACATTCAGCGGGCAGCCACATTGTTTCTTGTAAAGAACATTTTCTCTCTGGGGCTTGCGCTGCTGTCGCTTATCACGGACTGGCCCTACCCCTTTATGCCCCTGCATCTGAGCGTGATCTCTGCGCTGACCATCGGTGTGCCATCCTTCTTTCTGGCTATGGAGCCCAATTATGAGCGGGTCAGTGGCCACTTCCTGCGGGGCGTGCTGCGCAGAGCCTTCCCCGGCGGACTGACCAACATTTTTGTAATTTTGACAGCACAGGCCTTCATGGCTGTCTTTGACTTGCCGCTGCCTCAGATTCAGACCGTATGCACCGCCATTCTGGCGGTCGTGGGTCTTTTGGTGCTGTTTCAGGTGTGTAAACCCTTTGATAAATTCCGCAAGCTGATTTGGTGGGCTATGGCAGCGGCGTTGATCGGCTGCTTTACGCTGCTGGGAAATCTATTTGATCTGCAGGCCGGTACGCTGGAGACCAATCTCATTATGGCTACTCTGCTGATTATGACCCCCTCCGTTTTCTTTGCCATGCAGCGTATTTTCGACTTGGGCGACAAAATCTTTGCCCGGTTAACAACCCGGAAAAGGTAAAGTTCAGTTTGTCGAGCTGTTGCACTGGCGTTTACACGTCAATGGCTTCTCCCGGGGAGAAGCTGTCGAGCGAAGCGAGACTGATGAGGAATGCGGGCAGAAATGTTGGATTTTGCTTCTGATTGCAGGCTTTTTCCTTTCTGCCAATGCTCGCCGTTCC
>JAZNPV010000020.1:0-6057 GCA_045589835.1 Faecousia sp. | reverse complement strand
AGTGAACTTAATGCGGCGCTCTTCGCCCAGGAAGTTGACGGACTCGGGGTTGTCGTCCCGGCCTTCCTTGCAGTGCTCCTTGGTCCAAGCCAGAGCCTTCTGGAACTCTTCCTCGTTGTAGATGCCTTCTTCCATACGGCGCAGGATCTCGACCTCGTCCACGGACTCAACACGCATGCCAAAGTAGGTCTCCAGCATATCCTGATCCATGATAGAGCCGGCGATACCCATGCACTGGGAACCGATCTGCAGGTAGGACTTGCCGCGCATGGTAGCAACAGCAACAGCGGCACGGCCGAAGCGCAGCAGCTTTTCCTTTACGTCCTCGGGGATCTGGGTGACCTGATCCCGGTCCTGAACCTCGTGGCCGTAGATGCCGAATGCGGGCAGACCCTTCTGAGCATGGCCTGCCAGAACAGCAGCCAGGTAAACCGCGCCGGGACGCTCGGTGCCGTTGAAGCCCCATACGCCCTTAATGGTATGAGGATCCATGTCCATAGTCTCGGAGCCGTAGCACCAACAGGGGGTGACGGACAGGGTGATGGACACGCCTTCCTTCTTAAACTTGTTAGCGCATGCAGCAGCCTCGGGAACGCGGCCGATGCAGGTGTCAGCCATAACGACCTTAACAGGTTCGCCGTTGGAGTAGAACAGGTTCTCTTCGAACAGCTTCTTTGCGGACTCAGCCATTGCCCAGACCAGAGGCTCCAGAGATTCACGGAGCATCATGGGGCCGCGGCGGCCGTCAACGATGGGGCGAATACCGATTACGGGATAATCGCCAACATATCTGTTTTTTGCCATATACTTTTCCTCCTGATTTTTACCGCAAGTGAATTGCAGCGGTTTTACATTGTTTTATAAATACGCATAAAGCGATTTATACATTAGTAAATAATTTTGCAGTTGAGTCTTGTGATACGGGCATCACCATCATACCCGTTCAGCCGCTGGATAATATATTCAGCGGCAGTCTGTCCGATCTCCTGTTCCGGCTGATAGACAACGGGGAGGGGAGGCTTCATCATGGTACACACATCCACACAGTCAAATCCGAAAATATCTATGTCGTCCGGAATGCGGATACCCCGTTCACGAATAGCGGTTATCAGACCGATGGTAATATCATAATTGGTTGTAATGATGGCGGTAGGGCGGTCTTCCAGCTTGCAAAGCCTGTGGAAACCATGGTATCCTGTGGCGAAGGTGTTGTCATCACTGACAAACAGATCATTATCAAACAGAATGCCGTGATCGGATAAAGCACGCAGATAACCAACCTGCCGTTCCTTGGCGGAGAATACAGACTTGGGGCCTGTGATCATGGCAATCCGCTTATGCCCACGTTCAGCCAGATGGGAGATTGCTTTATAAACCGCATCAGAGTTGTCTACCAAAACTGTATCGCCTGATATGCCCTGTATCAAGCGGTCAATCTGCACTACCGGAATGCAGCAGTTAGCGGTCAGCTCAAAAAACTCATCGGAGGAGATATCCTCTGGTGCATAGATCAGACCGTCAATGCCGGTTGAAATAAGGAACTGCAGGTTATCCCGTTCCAGACCGTGGTTGGAACTGTAGCAGGAGATCAGGCTGTGATAGCCGTGCTCACGCAGAACTTTATCCAGTGCAGTCACTACGCTGCCGAAAAAAGGCGCGGTCATGTCCGGGAGAAGAACGCCGATGGAGCGGCTTCGCTGGGTCTTTAGGCTGCGGGCAAAGGGATTTACCCGGTAATCCAGGGCCTGGATCGCATTGCGGATGGCATCCGCATTTTCTGCGCGCACATTGCCGCCATTTATGTACTTGGAAATGGTGGAGATCGATACACCTGCCACGCGGGCCACATCTTTAATGGTTGCCATGCGATACCTCTGTTTTTTAATCTGCGCAAAAGCGAATCGTTTCGCGAAAAAAGCACATAGAACCTTAAATCATTTCAAGCATATAATATCGAAACTAATTTGTGCTGTCAATACAATTTCTAAAAAAAGTTCTTGATTTTTTTGTTAAAGTTTATTATAGTATACAAAAGAAAGGGATGCATTGTGCGGCGATGCATGATGCAAACTGTGTTTTCGTGGCATTTTGACCGCCTGCTTGGGCGGGTTGCATAGGCGAAACGTTTCACGCTTGTGCATACTAAACAAGTTTCCTTGTGGCCCTGTATGCGAACCTGAAAATCAATCAAAAAGCGTACAAAGATTGCTTGCAATTTTTCTTCGCGTATTGTATGATTGGTCAGGTGTGATTTATAGATGCAAATAAGAAAGGTGAGGTTTAATGGGCGAAACAATTCTGAAAATGCAAGGCATCCACAAGTATTTTGCGGGTGTTCATGCATTGAAGGCAGTTGATTTTGAACTGAAGGCCGGTGAAGTCCATGCGCTGATGGGCGAAAACGGTGCGGGCAAGTCCACTTTGATCAAAGTCCTCTGCGGTATCCACATGCGTGACGGCGGTACGGTTGAACTTTTTGGCCAGGAAGTCAACTTCCATAACATTGCTGAATCGCAGGAGGCTGGTATCAGCGTTATTCATCAGGAACTGAATATGATGAACCACCTGACGGTGGCGCAGAACATGTTCATTGGCCGTGAATTCAAGAAGGGTGCGCTCATTGACGATAAAGCCATGGAGGAAGAGGCGCAGCGCCTGTTCGACAAGATGGGCGTTAAGATCGATCCTTCTGTTAAACTGGGTTCTTTGACGGTCGGTAAGCAGCAGATGGTTGAGATCGCTAAGGCGGTTTCCCGTGAATGCAAGCTGCTGGTTCTGGACGAGCCTACTGCGGCACTGACCCTTCCTGAAGTGGAAGAGCTGTTCAAAATCATGAACGAGCTTAAGGAAAAGGGCATCGGCATGATTTACATTTCCCACCGTATGGACGAGATCACCCGCATTTCTGACCGGGTCACTGTTATGCGTGACGGTGAATATGTTGGTACAGTCAATACTGCCGATGTGACCAAGGATGACATCGTGAAGATGATGGTCGGCCGTGTGATCATGGGTGAGCAAAAGTCTTGTAGCTGCGTGGCCGAGGATGCGCCCGTGGTTCTGGAAGTCAAGAATTTGAATGCCGGTAAGGAAGTTAAGAATGTCAGCTTCCAGCTCCGCAAGGGTGAGATCCTGGGCTTTGCAGGACTTATGGGTGCAGGCCGTACGGAAGTTGCCCGTGCTTTGTACGGTGCAGATCCTAAGCAGACCGGCGAAATTTACTTAAACGGTAAGAAGGTTAAAATCAAAACCCCGAAGCAGGCTGTTAAGCTTGGTATTTGCTACCTGTCTGAGGATCGTAAGCGCTATGGTCTGATGCTGGATAAGTCGGTTACTGAAAATACGGTTATCGCTTCTGTGGATGATTTTATTTCTGCCGGTATTATCAATGATGCCAAGATGCGCGAATCTTCTGCAGAAAAGAACGCATTGCTGCGCACCAAAACTCCTTCCATGGAGCAGCTGCTGAAGAACCTGTCCGGTGGCAACCAGCAGAAGGTGATTATCGCCCGTTGGCTGATGAAGAACTCTGATATCTTCATTTTCGATGAGCCTACACGCGGTATTGATATCGGCGCTAAGAGCGAGATCTACACGCTGATGGATGAGCTTGTCAAGCAGGGTAAATCCATTATTATGATCTCCTCCGAATTGCCTGAGGTCCTGCGTATGAGTGACCGGATTCTGGTCATGTGCGAAGGCCGAAAGACCGGCGAGTTGGATATCGCCGAAGCAAATCAGGAAAATATTATGCAACTTGCAACTATGCGGGAGGAGAATTAATATGAGCAATAAGAAAAGCCCCTTGGCGAGTGCCAAAAGCCTGCTGTCCGGCGGCAAGCAGAACTTTGTTATTATTCTGGCCGCTATCGCGCTGTTCGCGATCTTTACTCTGATTAACCCCGGTTTTGCCAGCAGCGGCAACCTGCTGACCATGACCAAGTCTTTGGTTCCCTATGCCATTATGGCTCTGGGCGTTACTTTTGTTATCGCTACCGGCGGTATTGACCTGTCCATCGGTACTGTATGTATCGGTTCCGCTGTTCTGGCCGGTGCATTGTGCAAGACTGGCGTTACCGTTAATGAAGGCACCCTGTGGCTGACCATTCCCATTATTCTGATTACCGGTATTGTTTTTGGACTGATTAACGGCTTGCTGGTTGCCAAGTGCAAGATCGCTCCTTTCATCGCTACTTTGGGCACCATGCTGGTATCCCGCGGTCTGACTGCAGTTATTGCAGAAGCTTCCCGCGGTATGTCCTCCGCTGTGAAGTACCCCTCCACCGGCTGGTTCCAGAAGATCTTCACCAACCTGAACGGTTTTCCCATCGGTCTGGTTTGGGTCGTGGTTCTGACGGTTATCTGCATGATCGTTATGTATAAGACAAAGATCGGCCGCTACATTCTGGCCATCGGCTCCAACGAGGAAGCAGCCCGTCTGTCCGGTATCAATACTGACAAGTATAAGATCATCGCTTACGTTATCGGCGGTTTCTTCGCTGCTTTGGCTGCCCTGTTCTATGTGGCTGCTAACCCCTCTCTGAACATTGCCAGCGGCAACGGCATGGAACTGGATGCTATTGCAGGTGTATATATCGGCGGTACTTCCACCACCGGCGGCTCTGCCTCCGTAATTGGCACCATTCTGGGTTCCCTGATCTTGGTCGTTATCCGTCAGGGTCTGAACCTGGCTATGAGCGGTGGTAGCTCTGTTTCTGCGACCAACATCACCTATGCTGTTACCGGTGTGATCGTGGTGGGAGCAGTTCTGCTGGATGTTCTGAAGAAGAAGAACGCTGCTAAGGTTAAGATTCCTGTTGATACTGCAAAGGAAAAGACCGCTAAGAAGTAATTACCAAAATTGTATTAAAACCGACAGGTTTTATATAAATTCAAGGAGGAAATCTAAAATGAAGAAATTTGCAAAGATCATTGCCCTGGTACTGGCTCTGGTTATGTGTGCTTCTCTGATTGCCTGCAATCAGAGTTCCGGCACCAAGAAAATCGCCGTTATCGCAAAGGGCGAAACCCACGCTTTCTGGCAGGCTGTTAAGGCCGGCGCTGTTGACGCTGGTAAGGCTGCCGGTTACGAGGTCACTTTCCGTGGCCCCACTGCTGAGTCCGAAGAGTACGTCGGTTCCCAGCGTGAAATGGTTCAGGCTGCTCTGAACGATAAGGACGTTAAGGCTATCGTTCTGGCTACCATCGGTCTGGGCTTCTCTGATGAGTTGATTTCTGCTTACGACAAGAAGCTGCCCGTTGTCGAGTTTGACTCCGGTCTGTACGACAACAATGCTGACGTTACTGCTGGCAAGGATCCCGTTATTGGCTCCGTTGCTACCGACAACAAGGCTGCTGCAGGCGTTGTTGCTGAGAACTTCTACGCTTACCTGAAGACCAACGGTCTGGCTGTTAATGGTTACAAGGTCGGCATCATCCAGCATGACTCCACCTCCACCGGCATTGACCGCGCTGCTGGCTTTAAGGAAGGCATGGAAGCTCTGGCCAAGGCCGACGGCATCACTCTGGACATCAACCTGCAGGTTAAGGCTAACAATGCTGGCGAGTACAAGCTGGGTCTGACCGCTTTGGCTGACTGGGGTGCACAGTCCATCTTCATGACCAACGAAGGCGTTGTCAACGAAGTGTTCCCCGAGATCTCCGATAATGCTGCTACCTATAAGGACATCCTGTTCTGCGGCTTTGACGCCGGTACCAACCAGTACAACTGGATGAAGGACGGCGGCGCTAGCTATGCTCTGCTGGTTGGCTCTGTTGCTCAGGACTCCTACAACATCGGCTACAAGGCTGTCGAGATGGCTATCGCCAAGCTGGACGGCAAGGAAGTGACCGATGTTGGTATCGCCGGTGTCTGGTACAACAAGGACAACATCGACGAGCAGAAGGATAAGAACATCTTCTACATGGGCTAATTCTTGATTCTCAAGTAAATAGCTAACGGCTGAAACCGACCGGCACCACTTCGGTGGTGCCGGTTTCTCCGTAGGATTTTGTTTTACGGCTGGGTGGTGCGGATCAAATATGGTCTGCAGCGCT
>JAZNPV010000019.1:0-3335 GCA_045589835.1 Faecousia sp. | reverse complement strand
ATCCGCTTGTCGCGGGGAAGGTCAATACCAGAAATACGTGCCATATTCTTTCAGCACCTCCTATTAGCCTTGTCTCTGCTTATGCTTGGGGTTTTCGCAAATTACCATAACGCGACCCTTGCGCTTGATGATCTTACACTTCTCGCACATGGGTTTAACGGACGGTCTTACCTTCATACTGTTTAACCTCCATTAGACATAGATGTCTTTTTGTTTACTTGCTTCTCCATGTGATCCGGCCTCTGGACAGATCATAGGGAGACATTTGAACGGTTACCTTGTCACCGGGCAAGATCTTAATAAAGTTCATTCGGAGCTTGCCGGAAATGTTTGCCAGAACGGTGTGTCCATTACCGATATCTACATTGAACATAGCATTCGGCAGTGCATCGGTTACGATGCCCTCAATCTCGATTACGTCGTCTTTTGCCAAAGCTCATTAACCTCCCAGGTTGTTACTTTGCATTTTCTGACTCAAATAAGCCAGATCTCTTCGTAATTCGCTGTTAAGCACCTTGTCGCCTGCTCTCAGCTTTGCGGCGACTCTGGTCTCAGAGCGAAGGACCTTATTTGTGTGCTTGCGCTTTTTCCGTTTGGGTTTTTCAATCGTCCGGTCTTTTCCGTTTACTAAGGTCAGATAGGTCTCATCTGCGTCAAGCACATAAAACAGCGAGCCTGCATCCCGACCAGCCGTGGAAACGACCACGTCAGCAATTGTTAAATCCGGTAATTCAGGGTCCATAATCAAAGTCCTTCGGCGACGGTGAGTATTTCCGGCTCCCCGTCGGTGATGAGTACAGTATTTTCATAGTGAGCCGAGAGTTTTCCGTCGGCAGTTACTGTGGTCCAACCGTCCTTGAGAATACGGACATCGTAAACGCCCGCATTTACCATAGGCTCAATGGCCAGTGTCATGCCCGGAATCAGTCTTGGCCCCCGGCCGGGAGCGCCGAAATTCGGTAGTTCCGGCTCCTCATGGAGCTGTGCGCCTACGCCGTGACCCACGAAGGAACGCACAACTGAAAAACCGTTAGACTCCACATACGTCTGGATGGCGTGGGAGATATCGGACACTCTGTGTCCTCTTTTCGCGAAGCGGATGCCTTCATAGAAGCTTCCCTTCGTCACATCGATAAGCTTTTGCGCTTCGGCGCTGATGGCGCCGCAGGGATAGGTAGCCGCGCAATCCCCATGGAATCCCTTGTAGAATGCACCAACATCCACCGATACGATATCCCCTTCTTTCAGCACATAAGTGCCGGGGATGCCGTGGATCACCGTGGAATTGACGCTGATGCAGCTGCTGCCGGGAAAGCCGTTATAATTCAGGAACGACGGTTTTGCGCCCTGACTGACAATAAAGTCATGAACGGCTTTGTCAATCTCTTTTGTGGATACGCCGGGTCTTACCATTTCCCCTGCCAAGGCACGGGCTGCCGCGGTAATTTTACAGGCCCGACGCATACACTCCAGTTCATGTCCATTTTTGATTGCTATCATACGGATACTCCCAAAGCACGCAGAATATCCTTGTTGGCATCAGCAATGGGCTGATTACCCTCCACAAGGCGAAGCTTGCCCTGCTTTGCGTAATAGTCCTTCAGCACCTCAGTGGAAGCGTGGTAGACCTCCAGACGGTGACGAACCGTCTCCGGTGCGTCATCCTTGCGAGTGGTTACTTCACTGCCGCATTGGTCGCAGATACCTTCCTGCTTAGGAGGATTGGCAGACACGTGATAGCTGGCACCGCACTTGGTGCAGACCCGCCGGCCGGTCATCCGGCCTTCGATCACTGCGTCGTCAATCTCAATGGAAACCACATGGTCAATCTTAACACCCTTTGCGTCCAGCGCTTCTGCCTGGGCCAGGGTGCGGGGCACCCCGTCCAGGATAAAGCCGTTTTCGCAATCGGGCTGGGCTACCCGTTCAGCCACGATGGAAAGAATCACATCGTCGGGAACCAGAGAGCCGGAGTCCATGTAAGCTTTCACTTGTTTGCCCAGGTCGGAGCCATTTGCCATGGCCTCCCGGAGCATGTTCCCGGTGGAAATGGAAGGGATGCGCAGCTGCTCGATCAGCATTTCCGCCTGTGTTCCCTTACCGGCGCCGGGTGCGCCCAACAGAATCAGATTCATTGTCAGCCTCCGGTATCAGTCCAGGAAGCCCTTATAATGACGCATCAGCATCTGGGCTTCCAGAGCCTTCACCGTCTCAAGGGCAACGCCCACAACGATGATGACGGAGGTACCGCCGATTGCCAGATTCTTAACACCGGCTACCAGATTGCCGCCTGCAATGGGCAGACCGGAAACCACAGCCAGATATACAGCGCCAAAGATAACGATCTTATTGATGACCTTCTTAATGAACTCGGCAGTGGGTTTGCCGGGACGGAAACCGGGAATAAAGCCGCCGTTCTTCTTCATGTTGTTGGAGATCTCCACGGGATCATACTGAATGGTGGAGTAGAACCAGCTAAAGAAGAAGATCATCAGAACATAAACAACAAAGTAGGCCCAGCTGTTGGGACTCCACAGGTTGTCGTACCACCAGTTGCCCTCACCGATACCAGTAAATGCGCAGATTGTAGCGGGAATGGAGCAGATGGAGGATGCGAAGATAACGGGCATAACACCGGACATTGCCACCTTGATGGGCAAGTTGGTACTCTGACCGCCGTAGACCTTACGGCCCACAACCCGCTTGGCATACTGAACAGGGATGCGGCGCTCTGCATCGTTAATGAACACGATGAAGATTACCAGTGCAGCCATGACCAGAACAACGATCAGGCTGACCCACCACTGCAGCCCCAGCAGAGTACTCAGGCCACCGGGCAGACCGGAGATGATATTGGCAAACAGGATCATGGAGATGCCGTTACCGATACCGAACTCGGTGATCTGCTCACCCATCCACATAACGATGGAGGAGCCGGCGGTGAAGGCCAGAATGATCACGATAGCAGGCAGGATGCCGTCATTGGTGATGATCTCCAGACCGGAGCTGCCGTAGTTACGGAGCATGGTGTAGTAGGCAAAGCCCAGCAGCAGACCCAGTCCCACAGTGGAGTAACGGGTGATGCGCTCAATCTTCTTCTTGCCGGCCTCGCCCTCTTCCTTTGCCATCCGCTCAAGGGCAGGAATAGCAACGGTCAGCAGCTGGACGATAATGGAAGCGTTGATGTAGGGCTGGATGCCCAATGCCAGAACGGAAGCCGTAGAGAAGGCAGAACCGGACATGGCATTGTACAGGCCCAGAATGGTGCTGGACAGAGTGCTGTCAAAGAAGGTAGTAAGCGTAGAGACATCAATAAAGGGAACGGGAATTACATT
>JAZNPV010000018.1:0-2813 GCA_045589835.1 Faecousia sp. | reverse complement strand
AGAACTGTGGCGGTAAAAAACCTGCCGGTATCCCTCAGTATAAGTGCGACAAATGTGGTTGGCAGCCGGAAGACCCTACGAAAGCTCCCCGATTCTGTCCCGAGTGTGGCGACCCCTTTGATAACGGCGATCTTGTATAAGGAGGTTATTGATCATGGGTTTATTTGATGCTTTTAAAAAGAAAGATTGTGAAATTTGCGGTAAAGAAGTAGGCTTGTTCGGCTATAAAAAGCTGGAAGATGGTGAGATTTGCAAGGATTGTGTAAAGCTTCTCTCCCCTTGGTTTGACGACCGCCGTCACTCTACCGTCGCTCAGATCAAGCAGCAACTGGCATACCGGGAAGAAAACAGAGCGGCACTGAACACCTTCCGGCCCACGGTGGCCTTTGGTGAGCGTTATACGCTGCGGGCAGAGTTGGTAAATGGTGTGCCCACCCGCTTTGTAGTGGAAAGAACGGATAGCTACAAAGAAGAGAATGCAGATATCATCAGCTTCCGGGATGTTACCTCTTTCAACATTGATGTACAGGAATCGAAGCAGGAACTGATGGCTCGTAACAGCAAAGGTGAGGAAGTCAGCTATAATCCTCCCCGTTATGAATACAGCTATGATTTTTACGCAGAGATTCATGTCAATCATCCCTACTTTGACGAGATCTCCTTCCAGCTCAACCGTGACAGCGTTGAACTGGAAACTGTGGAACGCCGTCCCGGCTTCGGTACAGCGAGAACCGGCTTTGATCCCACATTGTACCCCGAGTACCGGCAGTACCGTGGTGAGTGTGATGAGTTAGAGGAACTGTTCCAGGCAGGTATGCAGGGGATGGCGCTGAAGGGCTTCGCCCCGGCTGCACAACCGATCATACAGGCAACACCTGTACAGCAGCCAGCACCCGAGCCTGTACCGGCACCCTCTGCTCCAAAGTTCTGCCCCAACTGTGGTGCGCCCGCTGATGGCGGAAAGTTCTGCCAAAGCTGCGGTTCCCGGCTGTAACCGGCGCAGCGGAAAATTCCTGAGTAAAGGAGTGAAACCTATTGGCTGTATTACAAGAATTTAAATGTCCCTGCTGTGACGGTGCCATCGAATTTGACAGTACCTTGCAAAAAATGAAGTGCCCCTACTGTGGTTCGGAATTCGAGATGGAAGCCCTTCAGGCTTATGATGCGGAGTTGAACGGACAGCCTTCCGAAAACATGACCTGGGATACCATGGCAGGCTCTCAGTGGCAGGAGGGAGAAACTGAAGGTCTACGGATCTACACATGCAATACATGCGGTGGTGAGATTGTGGCTGATGAAACCACCGGCGCGTCGGAGTGTCCCTTCTGTGGAAACCCAGTGATTATGACAGGTCAGTTTACAGGAGCACTGAAGCCGGATCTGGTCATTCCTTTCAAGGTGGATAAAAAAGCTGCAATAGCTGCACTACAAAACCACTACAAGGGAAAACGACTCCTTCCCAAGGTGTTCAAGGACGAAAATCACATCAAGGAAGTTAAGGGTCTGTATGTTCCAGTTTGGCTGTTTGATACCGATGCAGATGCATTTGTGCGGTATCATGCTACCAGAACCCGCGGCTGGAGTGACAGCCAGTACAACTACACAGAAACCAACCATTTCTCCATAACAAGAGGCGGCGGGATCGGTTTTGAAAATGTGCCGGTGGACGGCTCCACTAAGATGGACGACACCTTGATGGAATCCATTGAGCCTTTTAACATCGGTGATGCCGTGGATTTCCAAACCGCCTATCTGTCCGGCTTTCTGGCTGACAAGTACGATGTGGATGCCGATGCCAGCATCGCCAGAGCCAATGAGAGAATCAAGAAGAGTACGGAGGAAGCATTTGCGTCTACTGTTCAGGGCTATACCTCTGTGATCCCGGAGAGCACCACGATCAATCTGCAAAACGGTCGGGCAAGATACGCATTGTATCCCGTGTGGATTTTGAACACACAATGGAACGGACAGAAGTTTACCTTCGGCATCAACGGCCAGACGGGTAAAATTGCCGGTGACCTGCCAATGGATAAAAATGCGTTTTGGACATGGATGTTTGGTGTTGCTGGTGCTGCTGCCGCAGCAGTGTTTGCTTTAAGCTACCTGTTTTGGCTGCTGTAAGGAGGTGTGGACTATGAAAAGAAAGCTCTTATCTATGCTTTTTGTTGTGGTTCTTTGCCTAAGCCTTGCGGTCGGTGCTTATGCTGCTTCCGGTGCAGACATCTACGATGAAGCCGACCTGTTGAGCAACCAGGAAGAAACACAGTTGGCAGAAAAATTATCGGAGATAGGCAAAGAGTTTGATGCACAGATCGTCATAATGACTGTATCTTCTACCAACGGTAATATCGATGCCTATATAGAAGAGATGTTTGACGGCATGAACATGGGCTATGGGGAAAAACGGGACGGTGTTCTGCTACTGGTGTGCATGAATGACCGGGAGTACCGGATCTTAAGCAACGGCTATGCCGGTGAAGCGATCGGTCCCAGCCAGATTGATGCCATTGGTGATGCAATCGTTTCTGATCTGTCCGATGGAGCCTATGCCGATGCTTTCTTCACCTTTGCCGATCAATGTGCGTATTATCTGGATGGGTATTTGAACGGATTCCCATTCAACGCAGGCAAGAACCTGGTAGTTGCCTTGATTATCGGCGTTGTGGCAGGTGTCATCGTAGCATTCATTCTGAAAAAGCAACTGAAGTCTGTCCGGCAGCAGAAACAGGCAAATGTCTACATAAAGTCCGGCAGCATGCAGATCACAGCAAGCAGAGATCTGTTCCTTTATCGGGATGTTACCCGTACCAAGA
>JAZNPV010000017.1:0-6164 GCA_045589835.1 Faecousia sp. | reverse complement strand
GCCAGGATGATGCTAGAGATTATGGAAGAATAAGCGTATATAGTAGGAGTAAATGTAAAAAGGGAGCGGAAAAACCGCTCCCTTTGACTATCCTTATTCCGCAGCCATCAGCTTTCGCAGGTAAGCAATATTGAACTCCAGCTTCTCGCGAGTAGGCTTCTCGTTGGAAAAATCCTCCACGCTCAGTGCGCCTTCGTAGCCAATTCTCTTCAGTGCCTTAATCAGCCCCTTCAAGTCGGCGATACCCTTGTTCAGGGGACACATGACCTGCTTCCACTGAGCAGAGCCAAACTCGTCTTCACCGGCATATTCCCAGACACCGTTCTTTACATGGACATGAGCCAGGTAGGGTCCCAGCATCTGGAAGCTCTTCAGGTAATCCTCGTGGCCCTCAAATACCATATTACCGGGATCGAAAATGATGCCGTAATATTCAGGATCCAAACCTTCCACCATGCGGTAAGCAGAGGAGGGGCTAGCGTTGACGGTTTGGTGATGGGTCTCGATCAGCAGCTTGACACCATATTCCTTGAGCATAGGTTCCAGGGCTTTGTTGCCAGCTTTGATTTCATCAAACAACTCAGGGAAAGTTTTGTCGGAGGTGGAAAAATCGACATCATACATACCGGCCCGGACCTGAGGACAGCCAATGGCCTTCGCTGCCTCCAGGACGGACCTTAGCTTATCCATATCCTTATAGGTCAGACTAGCAGACAGACCGATGATCTTGATACCAGCCTCATCACAGCACTTCTTTGCAGCCAAAGCAGCTTCCATGATATTATTTAAATCCACGGTTGCTTTGTTCTCAAGCCAATAGCGCAATTCATAGGGGGTATCATCGCCCTGATACCAGGAAGCACGGCCAAGGGGCTCTACACGCCATTCCACGGCATCATAGCCCATTTCCTTAATCAGAGCTGCGGCCTCCGGAACTGTGTACTCAGGCATACTGGCAGAAAAAACACCAAGCTTCATTTTATATACTCCTCTCGTATTGTTATTTGTGTGGGTATCCGTGAGGTCATTTTAGCAAAATACATCTAAAACGAACATAATAAATCGTGCAATTTCTGTCGATTTGCACGATTTATTATATTTTTTGCAGGAATTATTATGTATTTTCTGTGAATTGTTTGTTAACATTTGATGTGTATAGTGGAGATATGGAGCAAAATATCCCCCAATTAAAAAATAGGAGGAAAAACAAAAAATGGCAAAAGTAAAGTCTGATAAGCTGACGCTGAAGCACATTATTGGCTACGGCGCCGGCGACTGCGGCGGCTGTATCGCCATGTGGATGGGCTGGAGCTACGTGACCCGCTTCCTGCAGGTCCATCTGCAGATCAACGCTGCTGTTCTGGCAACCATGCTGCTGGTTTGGAACATCTGGGACGCAGTGAATGATCCCATGATGGGCACCATCATGGACATGTGTTTCGCTAAGGCAAAGCCTGGCGCAGACAAATTCCGACCCTGGATTCTGGCATCTATTCCCATTTTGGCAGTTGGCGGCATTGGATTCTTCGCAATTCCCCAGCATCTCGGCGGTGGCTGGGCAACAGTCGCAGCAGCTTTCCTACTGAAGATCGTCTACGAGGGCGGCTATACCATGATGAACATTGGTATGGGCTCCCTGCTGGGCAATATGGCTAAGAACGACAACGAGCGCGCAACACTGGCATCTGCACGTGGTTTTGGCTCTACGTTAGCTGGTCTGATTGCAGGCTTCGTAATTCCTCAGGTTATTGCTAAAGTTGGCGATAATCCCGCCGGTTTTCAGGCTGCGGCTATCGTGAGTGCTGTCATTGGCGGTATTCTGATTTTCATCCACTATGCATGGACCGAGGAGCGCACCAAGACCACTGCCGTTGTGGAAAAGACTCCTGAAGAGCTGGAAGCTGAAAAGGTCAAGGTTACCGATATTTTCAATATCATCACCAAGAACCGTGCATTCCTGGCATTGGTTCTGCACTCCATCTGTGGTTGCGCTGTCCAGGCTCTGGGTCAGGGTGCTGCTCTGTACATGTACGCTGACGTTATCGGCGATATTGGTATGCAGTCCTACTACGCTACTATGTCTTCTTTCCTGATGATTGCAGTATTGTCCGCTGCCCCCATTTTGACCAAGAAGTGGGATCTGGTTCTGATCATCCGTGTCTGCCTGCTGGCTGGTTTCGCCGCTTTGGGCGGTCTGTTGGGTTACACCCTGATGGTTCCCGATTTCAATGCTTGGGTGTTCGTTATTTGGCTGGCTCTGGCAGAAGGCCTGGTGATGATGTCCCAGCAGATGCAGTGGGGTCTGGTTGCTGAATCCATCGACTACAACGAGTATCTGACTGGCAAGCGTAACGAAGGCACCATCTATGGTTTCTTCTCCCTGTCTCGCCGTATTGGTACCACCATTGCCAACTCCGGCACCGTTCTGATGATTGCAGCTATCGGCTATGACGCAAATCTGACCGCTGCTGGTTTGTCTCAGGCCGAAGGCACTATCGCAGGTATTAAGCTGATGGTCGTTGGCTTCCCTGCCATTGCAGCTCTGGGTTCCTGGGCTTGCTTTACCTTCATCTGGAACATCAACAAGGATATCCGTGCAAAGATGGCAGACTGGAAAGCTGCTAAGGCTAAGTAATTTAAGCAAAATACATCTTCCTTCTTTCTTAATGAGCGGCGCGGACCAGTGCCGTGCCGCTCACCCTTTCAAATTGTCAAAGGCATCTCTTAGCCGCCCGACCGAGTTCTTTCTTCTTACTACACTCCAAGTAACTATAGACGTGTCTATGCCATTGTTTGCGGGCGGCTAATAGATGCCTTTGATGATTTAATGAAAAAATATAATACAGGAGAAAATTAACATGAAGAAGCTGAATATCGCCCTCATTGGTTATGGCAGAAGCGGTTGGGGCATCCATGGCGCATTCCTGCGCTCTTCTGACAATGATATCTGCAATGTGGTTGCCGTCGTTGAGAGAGATCCTGCCCGTGCAGCTGCTGCAGCAAAGGATTTTGGCTGTGATACTTACAGCGATTACCGGGAACTGTTTGGCAGAACTGATATTGACTTTGTCACCAATGCTTCCTACTCCGACGAGCATTATCCTGTTACCAAGGATCTTTTGGCTCACGGCTTTACCGTTCTGTGCGAGAAGCCCCTGTGCAAGACTCCTGAGATGGTTCAGGATCTGATCGACACCGCTAAGGCAAACAACGTGGAATTCACCATTTTCCACCAGTACCGTTACAACGACTACTACATCCAGATGCATGAACTGCTGGAGAAGAAGGTCATCGGTGATGTGAAGTTGGTCCGTGCCTGCCAGAACTCCTTTGCCCGCCGTTACGACTGGCAGACTCTGCTGTACCGTGATGCCGGTTCCATGCGCAACAATGCTGCTCACTCCATTGAGCAGATCATGCACATGGCTGGCTCTGACGAGATGCCCCAGATCACCTCTCACATGGCTATCTGGAATTCCGTTGGCGACGCAGAAGACTATATGTTCTGCCGTATGCACTATTCCAACGGTGTGATCTACGAAATGGAAGTCAATCCCTCCGATGCTTATTCCGAGGAAGCCTGCCTGTTCAAGATTTTCGGTACCAAGGGCACTATGAAGGTCTACAACGACAAGATCCAGTATAAGTACTATGTGGATGAAGAAGTTCCCTCTCCTGTTCTGGATCACAAGTCCCTGCACGATGAGAACGGCAACCCTGCATATTGCAACAACCACCTGGTATGGCACGAAGAGACTGTGGCCCTGAAAGCAGACGTCTGGAACGCCTTCAACGGCTGCTCTGACCGCTTCTACCACGACTGGTATGAGCATCTGGTCAACGGTGCTGAGCTGTTCATGAAGCCTGAGCACATCAAGGCTCAGATTGCCATCTTCAACGAAATCGAGCGCCAGAATCCTCTGGAAGTCAAGTTTACTCGCCCCGAGGCATAATTATAAAAGCGGCGTTTGTCCTCAAGGACGAACGCCGCTTTCAAATTGTATCAGTTGTGTTTATGCCATGTTCGGAGAACGCTCGATTTCGGAACTGCCGGGGAGAAATGCCATGCTTCTGCCGGAATGCCCGGTGAAAATTTGCATAGTCCGCAAAACCGACTTTTTCGTTGATCTCGCTCAAGGGGTTTCCCTGAAGGATCAGCGATTCGGCAGCTTGCAATCTGCGCTGAGTCACATAGCAGTAAAAGCTGATGCCAAGTTCCTTGCTGAAGGTATGGCTGATGGTGCTTTTGCTGACATAGAAACGGATGGCAATATCTTGAAGAGTAATACGCTGATCGTAATTCTGTTCTATGTAAGTCAGGATGTTATTCAATAATACTCGTTTATTCGTTGTCAATGGCTTTGCATTCACGCTGTGCAGATTGCCTCCTTTCCGGCGCAAAAAAAGAGCCAATGATCCCAGTTTCCTGTGGGTCATTGGCTCTGCGTCTATGCGTCCGGCTCTGTAATAACGGTTATTTTCAGTTCTCTTGCATTGATCAGAGTTTCCTGTTTGCACTTAGGGCAAAACAGAGGAAAATGGATCAACACTGTATCCTCTGTGATTTTCAGCCTGGTCTTATTCTTACATACCGGGCACAGAATCCACTCACTTCTCTTCATCAGAGTTCTCCATATTCAAAGGACATACCTCAAATTCTTCTTTGTATGCACGCTCAAGACTGTGCCTATAGAAGTCAAATGCGGAAAGAAATTCATTGGAATAACGGGCAATTGTTTCTTTCATAGCTTTGTTTTCCGCCCGATATGTAATATCCAACATTTGCTGTGCGTATGCCTTTCCTTTTTCGGTAAGGTACATGTGCATTTCCCGACGTTTGCCTGGAATCGGCTGCATAGTCAGATATCCTGCTGCTTCACATTTCTTTGCACAGGAATTTAAAGTGGTTCTGGAAAAAAGCCATTGATCACATAATTCTTTTTGTGAATATGTGTTCCCATCGTCAAGCACATACATAAGCCAGAATTCGGTTACATTTTTTGAATACTTCAATGAGTACAAGTGATATAGATGGTAAAGCTGATTGAATGAATATACAAAAGCTCTCGTAATGTGCCGTATATCTTTCATTACATATACTCCTTATAATCCATTTTCGGATTTTAGTATAATCCGAAAATGGATTTTTGTCAAGAATTATCAAAGTGGAATTATGCATAATTTTAAACTTTAATTATTGTAAGTTATTCCCTATCTTTGCACGATTTATTATGGATGCGTGGGTAGAAACAGACTATAATTAGTGCAAAAATATGGTAAAGGAGCAGGAGTCCATGAAAATCATCACAATTGGCCGGGAATTTGGCAGCGGCGGACGGGAATTGGGCAAGCGCCTGGCGGAAAATCTGGGTTTTGCCTATTATGATGAGGAAATTCTATCTGCCATTGCGCAGCAGAGCGGCTTGGCTGAGGATTATGTTAAGGGCATGGTGGAAAATGTACCACCCCGACCCTATCCCATTAGCTACGGCAAAACCTTCGGCGCGATGAACGCTTATAACGACAACATCATAAAGATCTTCCAGGCCCAAGAAGAGGTGCTCCGCTCTCTGGCCCAGAAGCGGGACTGCGTTATCGTAGGCCGCTGTGCGGATGTTATACTGAAGGATCTGAATCCGCTGAATCTGTTCGTCTATGCAGACATGGAGACTAAGATCAAGCGCTGCCAATTTAAGGCAGTCGCTGATGAAAAGCTGTCCGACAAGGATATGAAGAAGCTGATCCAGAAGACAGAACGCCAGCGTAAGCACTACTACGAAACCATCACCGATCAGGCCTGGGGAGCAAAGGAAAACTACCATCTGTGTATCAACACCACCGGTCCCAAGGTCAACGGCAAGGAGATCAAGGTGCAGATTCCCGCCATTTCTGCTTTCTGCAAAGCATGGTTTGAAAAATAAAGAAGGAGTTTTCTAACATGTTGAGCATAAGAGCAAAAAAGGTTGTTACATATGTTGTTCCAACCATCTTAAGCAGCGTCTGTTATTTTCTCTTCACCGTCATTGACGGCATTTTTGTGGGCCAGGGAGTGGGAACCAATGCCCTAGGTGCAATCAATCTGATCGGTCCCTATCTTATGGCTGTGGGTGCAATCACAACCCTGATCAACATCGGCGGTGTTACCATTTTTGCCATCTGCATTG
>JAZNPV010000016.1:0-26686 GCA_045589835.1 Faecousia sp. | reverse complement strand
CTTTTTGCTAATCGCAATTAGCAAAAAGGCCGCACATTTTTCTGCATTTGTCAAGCTTTATTTTGAAAAATAGTAACAAAAAAGCTGAACTCCACATTTCTGTGAAGTCCAGCTTTTCTTAACTTAATGCCATTGGTGTTTAAACACTCGGGCAGCATTTGTTATTTGAGCATCAAAAGAGGGAAATTAATAGAACTTTCTCTTATTCTTACGGGCAGCTTCAGACTTCTGCTTACGCTTCAGGCTGGGGCTGACATAATGCTCGCGCTTCTTAACTTCAGCGATCACGCCCTCCTTGGCGCAGCTCCGCTTAAAACGGCGCAGAGCGCTTTCCAGAGATTCGTTCTCCTTTACGCGAATTTCAGACATTGTTTTCCCTCCCTCCGATGGCATCCGGCTAGTTCCTGGATGCGTTCAGGGCCATATCGGCTAAGTTATTATACGCTTTCCTTTGGCAAATGTCAAGCAGGATTTCTCTGTTTTGACAGTTTTTTATGATTACTTAACGATCAAATTGACCAGTTTGTTCTTGACAACAATGGTTTTCATGATGCTGCCACCCTGTTTTTCCAGAAACTTGGCGATCTTCTCGTCGGCCAGCACATTCTGAACTACGGTATCGTTATCCAGATCCGCCTCCATCTCTACAGTGCCGCGCATCTTGCCGTTAACCTGCACAGCGATGGTCACAACGCTGTCCTTACACTTAGCCTCGTCATAAGCAGGCCAGCTTTCGTAGGCGATGGTGTTCTCATGGCCCATGATCTGCCACAGTTCTTCACCCACATGGGGGATAATGCAGGAGATCATCTTGATAAAGCCCTCGGCGTAGACTCTGGGACAGGTGCCGTTCTTGTAGACTTCGTTCACAAATACCATCATCTGGGCAATGGCGGTGTTGAAGCCCAGCACCTCAAAGTCCGCAGTGACCTTCCTCACGGTCTGGTGATAGATCTTGGTCAGCTTACCGTCGTCGGTATCGGTCAGGTTACCGTTCTCACTAAAGAAGTTCCACACACGGTTAATGAACTTCTTGGCACCGGCAACACCGGTGGAGGACCAGGGCTTGGAAACCTCCAGCGGACCCATAAACATCTCGTACAGGCGCAGGGTATCCGCGCCGTAATCGCGGACAATATCAGAGGGATTGACCACAAATTCCGGGAAGCGCTTACCCATCTTGATGCCGTTCTCGCCAAGGATCATACCCTGATGGACCAGCTTCTTGAAGGGCTCCTTCACGGGAGACAGGCCGTTATCGTACAGGAACCGGTTCCAGATACGGGAGTAGATCAAATGACCTACCGCATGCTCCGGTCCGCCGATGTACAGGTCTACAGGCATCCAGTGCTTCAGCAGTTCCGGATCGCAGAACGCGTTCTCGTTGTTGGGATCGATATAGCGCATATAGTACCAGGAAGAGCCTGCGCTACCGGGCATGGTAGAAGTCTCACGCAGACCTTTCACGCCGTTTTGGTCATACTTCTTCCATTCCTCGGCATTTTCCAGAGGTGCCTGACCGTTACGGCCCTTGTAGTCTTCCAGCTCGGGCAGAACCAGAGGCAGTTCCTCATCGGGCAGGAACACAGTCTTGCCATCCTCGGTGTAAACGCAGGGAACGGGCTCGCCCCAGTATCTCTGACGGGCGAAGATCCACTCACGGAAGTGATAGTTGTTCTTCCGTCTGGCAACGCCGGCCTGCTCCAGTTTGCAGGTGATGGCCTCCTTGGCCTCCTCCACGGTTAGGCCCGTAAACTCCTCAGAGTTGCAGAGCTTGCAGCCCTTGCCCAGATAATCCTGCTTTTCAAAGGCGCACTGGGACACGTCCCGGCCCTCAATGACCTGGATCATGGGAATGTTGTGGGCGATGGCATACTCAAAGTCACGCTGGTCATGGCTGGGAACCGCCATAACAGCGCCGGTGCCGTAATTACCCAGCACGAAGTCGCCGATGAACACGGGTACTTCCTTACCGTTGACCGGGTTAATGGCATACACGCCCTTCAGCGGGCAGCCGGTCTTGGTCTTGGTGGCATCGGTACGGTCGATCTCGCTCTTGCTGGCTGCAGCATCGATGTAAGCCTGTACTTCTTCCTTGTTTTCCACACGGTCCATGAGCGACTGCACGATCTTGCCGTCGGGAGCCAAAACCATAAATGTAATACCGTAAATGGTCTCGATACAGGTGGTATAGATAGAGAACTCACCGCCGCCAACCAGCTTGAAGTCCACTTCCACGCCGGTGGACTTGCCGATCCAGTTGCGCTGGATCTCCTTGGTGGATTCGGGCCAGTCGATTTCTTCCAGACCCTCCAGCAGCTTTTCAGCAAAGGCAGGCTGGTCAATAACCCACTGCATCATCATCTTCTTCACAACGGGATAGCCGCCGCGCTCGGACTTGCCGTCGATAACCTCGTCATTGGCAAGGACGGTACCCAGTGCTTCGCACCAGTTAACAGGCATTTCCACCCGCTTGGCATAGCCGGCTTCATACAACTTCTTAAAGATCCACTGGGTCCACTTATAGAAGGAAGGATCGGATGTAGCGATCACCTTGGACCAGTCATAGTCAAAGCCCAGCTCCTGCAGCTGCTTGGAGAAGGTCTCGATATTCTTCTGGGTAAAGCCGTTGGGATGGTTGCCGGTATCCACCGCATACTGCTCCGCAGGCAACCCAAAGGAGTCGTAGCCCATGGGGTGCAGCACATTGTAACCCTGCATCCGCTTCATACGGGATACGATATCCGTAGCGGTGTAGCCCTCGGGATGGCCTGCGTGCAGACCCACGCCGGACGGATAAGGGAACATATCCAGCACATAGTACTTGGGCTTGGAAAAGTCCCACACATCCGTATGGAAGGTCTTGTTCTCCTGCCAATACTTTTGCCATTTGGTCTCAATGGCATTAAATTCGTAGTTCATTGTATCTTATCCTCTTTTCATTCTGGGATGATGATTTCCGAAATATCCACCTGCTCCGCATCTGCCCACAGCCGCTCCAGAGAATAGAACTCTCTGGCCTCCTCTGTGAACACGTGTACAACAATAGAGCCAAAGTCCAGCAGCTCCCAGGAATTGCCCCGGTGGCCTTCCCGGCCCAGCATAGGCTCACCCAACTGCTCCAGCGTGTATTCCGCATAATCGCACAGGGTTTTGACATGGGTATTGGAAGTACCGGTGCAGATCAGAAAATAATCGGCCAGGCTGCTGACTTCATTGATCCGCAGCAGCTTGATATCCTGACCCTTTTTGCTGTCCAGCGCTTTGGTTACCTCATAGGCTACTTCTTTTGCAGTTAACATAACATTCTCCCTTTCTCATACACCGGACTGCTGCAAGAACGCCAGCGCTTCCTGCGATTCATGGGAAATATCTCTCCCCTGCTCTTTCAGCATGCACAGCGTCATTTCCAGCCCCAGTTTCAAGGCTTTATCTATATTCGTATACGCAAGACTGCGAAGTTCCTCCACTCCGGGGAAATCCCGGTTGGGCTCCATATAGTCTGCCACATAAATGATCTTTTCAAGCGTATTCATATTGGCTTTTCCTGTAGTGTGGCTGCGGATCGCGCTGACCACCGCCGGATTTTCCCCGAAAATCCGCTCCGCTACCAGACTGCCTGTCAATGCATGGAGGGTTTTTGGATTTTTCTGGGAAAATGCGTTTATTACTATACCATATTCCCGGCACAAGGTCAATTGCAAAGGCCCGTCCAAGGCTTTTGTAATATCATGCAGCAGTCCCGCTCTGGCCGCGTCTTCCTCGTCCGCACCCCAGATCCTTGCCAGTTCTACCGCCGTATCCCGGCAGCCCAGCACATGACCTACCCGGTTGGGCTTCAGCAAACCTACCACGGCCTTCTCCAGTTTCTCCATAGGCAGTGCTTTATAATCGCAGCGCGCCCCATACAGCCGGTTTTCCCGGATGTAATCGGCAACACCTTCCGCTAAGAACGGCTCTGCACATCCAAAGACTGCCATTCGCCGCAGATCTGTGGACGATATCTCAGTCACCGGATTGTCCAGCATGTACACCGTTGCGCCCAGCGCTTCCAATTCTGCTTTCTTTTGCAGAATGTCCGTTTTTTCACCCCGCTGTCCCCGGCAGAACACCGCCAGCGACGCATATTGCAATATAATTTGGGCTTTTTTCCAATGGTCAATGCACAGGAACATATCCGTTCCCATGCACAGGATCAGTTCCGCATCCGGATAACGTGACTTTAGTTCTTGCACAGTTTCATAAGTATAACTTACGCCACCCCGACGGATTTCCAGATCAGATACCTGAATTTTCTCTTCACCGGCAACACACCGCTTCAGCATTTCAAAACGCTGCTCAGGCGTTGCCGCTTCAATATTCTTGTGGGGGGCTGCGCAGGACGGCATCATTAAAAGCCTGTCAAGGCTCAACGCATCCACTGCATACAGGGCCGCACGGACATGGCCTATATGCGGCGGGTTAAAGCTGCCGCCGTAAATGCCGATTCGCTCCACAGAATCTCCCCCCCTTTTTTATCGTTAGTCGGAATTCTTAAGCTGCTTCTCTCTCTCTCTTTCAATGGCCTTATCGATAGCCATTTGCCGGAAGTATTCATTTCTCTGTTCCCGGACCTTTTTGGCCGCCTGACGGCGTGCCTGTGCGCCCTTACGGACCGGATTGACCTTGGTGGACTTCCGCTTTGCCCGGCCGGTCTGATTGCGCTCTGCCTGCAGCTTTTCGCTGAACCGGTAGATCACAAACTTGGTGCCGATCACACAAACGCCTTCTGCGCCGGTGGCTTCGCACAATTCGTCGCAGACCTCTCTGGGGGTCATCATAGCACCCTCCAGCACCTTGCCCTTGAGCAGTTCTCTGGTAGTCAGCTGATTGTCGGCCTCTGCGATCACTGCCTCGGTGACACCGCCCTTACCTACCATCAAAGTGGTCTCCAAGGTATTGGCCTGCGCCCGCAGCTCGGCCCGCTCCTTACTTGTCAGCATAGCCTGCCTCCTTCATCTTCTCATAAAACAGGTTCAGTGCGTTTGCCCGGTGGGATACTTGATTTTTCTCCTCGGGACTCAGCTCCGCGGTGGTCTTGCCCAGCGGCGGATAATAGAAAATCGGGTCGTATCCGAAGCCATTCTCACCGGCTGGCTCCCGGGTCAGCTCTCCGTGTATCTCGCCCCGGGCCTGAATGACCTGTCCTTCCGGTGTGACAAAGGTAATGACACACACGAACTGTGCCTGCCGCTGGCCGTCCGGCACATGCTCCGTATTCTTCAGCAGAAGAAGCAGTCTGCCCCAGTCATCCAAAGATTCATCGAATCCGTAACGGGCAGAGTAGATCCCCGGCTGGCCGTTCAGCGCGTCCACCGCAATACCGGAGTCATCTGCCAACGCAGGCAGGCCGGTAGCCTTCATGACCGCATCCGCCTTTAAGAAAGAGTTTTCTTCAAAGGTAGTGCCGGTTTCATCCACATCAATATCCACGCCCAGCTCGCTCTGCAGTACCAGTTCGATATCGAATTTTTCCGTGATCTTGCTGATCTCCTGCAGCTTATGCTTGTTGTGGCTTGCCAAAACAACTTTCATATTACAACAGCGCCTCCACAAACGCCTTGGCCTCGAACGGCATCAGATCATCCGCCTTTTCACCTACACCCACGAACTTCACCGGGATCTGCAGCGCGTCTGCCACCGCGATCACGATGCCGCCCTTGGCAGTACCGTCCAGCTTGGTTAGAGCGATGGCAGTCACACCAGCAATCTCCTTAAACTGCTTAGCCTGAATCAGTCCGTTCTGGCCGGTAGTTCCGTCCAGTACCAGCAGCACTTCCTTGGATGCCTCCGGCAGCTCTCTACCCACGATACGGCTGATCTTATTCAGCTCGTTCATCAGATTCTGCTTATTGTGCAGACGTCCGGCGGTATCGATGATAATAACATCCACATCTTTGGATTTGGCAGACTGGATACCGTCAAACACAACGGATGCCGGGTCTGCGCCCTCATGCTGCCGCACGATGGACGCGCCGGAGCGCTGTGCCCAGATTTCCAGCTGATCGGCAGCCGCCGCACGGAAAGTATCGCCAGCCACCAGCAGCACATTCTTACCCTGATTCACCAGCTGGGTAGCGATCTTGCCGATGGTGGTGGTCTTGCCCACGCCATTGACACCGATCACAAGAATCACAGCGGGCTTGCTCTGCAGATTCAGTTCAGTCTGCCCCACGTTCAGCATGTCCACCAGAATGTTCTTCAGCGCCTCCCGGGCCTCTTCTGTGGTTTTCAGATGCTGCTCCTTTATCACCTTGCGCAGCCGGTCGGTGGCCTTGGTAGCGGTTTCCACGCCCAGATCCGCAAGGATCAGACTCTCTTCCAGCTCATCGTAAAAATCGTCATCGATCTCGGAAAAACCGGAAAACACGCTGCCCAAGGTATTGCTCAAAGCATCTCTTGTCTTTGTTAAGCCTGCCTTGATCTTATCAAAAAATCCCATGATTTGCTCCTTTATTCCATAATGCCCAGTTGCTCTTCCATCTGATTCAGGTCAAGCCGCAGCAGCTTACTGATGCCCTGCTCCTGCATGGTCACGCCGTACAGCACATCGGAGGCTTCCATAGTGCCCCGGCGGTGGGTGATAACAATAAACTGGGTCTTTTTGCTCAAATTATGCAGATAGGAGGCGAAACGCTCCACATTCCGGTCATCCAGCGCCGCGTCGATCTCGTCCAGCATACAGAAGGGAGTAGGCCGCACCTTCAAAATGGCGAAATACAGCGCAATGGCAACGAATGCCTTCTCGCCGCCACTAAGCAGCGTGATGGTCTTCAGCTGCTTTCCGGGAGGCTGCACACGGATCTCAATGCCGCAGGTCAAGGGCTGCTCCGGATCCTCCAGAACCAGTTGCCCCTTACCGCCGCCGAACATCTCTTCAAAGACAACGCCGAAATATTCGTTGATCTTGGCAAACTCCGTCACAAAGATGGCAGTCATCTCCTGAGTGATGCCCCGGATAATGCCCTCCAGTTCTTTTTTGGAGTTCAGCACATCATCCCGCTGTCCGGTCAGATAGGTATAGCGCTCATTGACTCGGGCATATTCCTCGATAGCACCCAGATTGGGAGTTCCCAAACCGGAGATCTTGCGTTTCAGCTCTGCAATTCTGCGGTTGCCCGCTGCCACAGACTCGATCTGACCACGCTTTTCCTCAGCGGTGCTGGGGGTCAGGCCGTAAGTATCCCACAGCTTATCGATGGTATTACGCTCTTCGATGGCGGTGGTCTCTTTCTTGTTTTCCAGCAGCGCGCAGGCCCGCTCCATGTTCAGAATATCCTTGTTCTTCTCTTGGGTCTGGCGCTCGGACAGGGTCTTTTCCGCCTCGGTCTGAAGCCGCTGCTCCATGGCCTTGTCCCGGGCCTGCCGCATAGCTTCCACATCCGCGTTATTCTCCTGCTGGCTTTGCAGCAGCTTGGCGATCTGCTCCTGCAGCCGCTGGGTATCCAGCCGGATGGACGCGATCAGTGTCAGCTTCTGCTCCCGGTCACCCTCCATGGCCGCACGCAGCTGCTGCAGATCCCGGATGTGTGCCTGCGCAGTGGCAGACTCTGCCTCCAATGCCGCCTCTCCCGTCTTAAGCCGGGTCATTTGCTCTGTGATCTTTGCGCTGGCCTCTTCCGCTTCCGACTGACTGCCTTCCAGCGTGGCAATGCTGCCCCGCAGGCGGGTCAGTTCTTCCGTATAGACCTGAATCTTTGCCTGCTGGGCTGCATAGCGCTCCCGGTCAGTCTTCTCCCGGCCGCTAAGGGCATCCCGCTCCCGGCCGGCAGATTCTACCGCTTCACAGATGGCCTGCAGCAGAATCTCATGCTGCTTTTCCCTGCCCTGCAGCAGCAGAACAGCATCCTCTGCCTGCCGCAGCTGATCGGCTGCAGCTTTTAGCTGGAACTCCACCTGATCCACAGACCGCTGGGCTTCCTGCAGATCTGTTTCCACGGTTTTTACCTTTTCAAGCAGTTCATGTTCCTGCTTTGTCAGCTTTTCCAATTCGTTGGCACGGCTCAAAATACCGGCCTCTTTGTTGACGCTGCCACCGGTCATGGAACCGCCGGGGTTTACCACCTGACCGTCCAGCGTGACGATCTTGAACCGGTTGCCGTAACGGCCCGCCATGGCAATGGCCGCGTCAATGTTCTCTGCGATCACCGTGCGGCCCAGCAGGTTTTCCACAATGCCCCGATAGGTTTTTTCAGACGTTACCAGCTCGGAAGCAATGCCCACAAAGCCCTTGCAGCTTTCCAGGCTCTTTTCCTGCAGCGTCTTGCCCTGAATCACGGAAAGGGGCAGGAAGGTGGCACGTCCGCCGCCGGTACGCTTCAGATAGGAAATAGCTGCCTTACCGTCCTGCTCGTTGCCTACAACGATCTGCTGCATGGCACCACCCAAAGCGATCTCAATGGCAACCGTATAGCTGTCCTCGGTACGGATCAGCCGGGAAACCGGCCCATGGACATTGCGCAGACTGCCCCGCTGGGCTTCCTGCATAACCATACGCACTGATTTCTGATAGCTTTCGTAATCCCGCTCCATGGCCCGGAACACCCGGGTCTTGGCCTGTACGCTGTCCAGCTTGGATGTTAACTCCCGCAATTGCTCTGTCAGTTCATCCCGGCGCTTGCCGCGGGTATTCTGGCGCAATGTATAGCCGGCAATGGTATTGTTGGCAGCGGTCACATCTTCCTGGGCTCTGCGCAGTTCCTTGCGGCAGCTGTCCAGTTCCTGCTGTGCCTGCTCCCGGCGGGCATCTCCGGAGCGCAGATCCTCGTCCAGCTGACGGGCCCGCTCCTCATTTTCCTGCAGACTGTTTTCAAGGCCTCGGGCATCAGCTTCCCGGCCTGCAATGTCGGCTGTCAGTTCGCTCTCCCTTGCTCTCAGTTCCAGATACTGCCGGGTCATGCCCTGGGCAGAACTGGCCATAGCCGTCAGCTCCTGCTGCAGCTTGGAAAGCTCCGTACGGCGCACTTCCAGATCTGCTCCAATCTGAACGATACGCGCCTGCGCCTGTTCCATCTGGGCAGCAATGCCGCCGCTGCGGTCATCTGTACCCTGCAGTTCATTTTCAATCCGGCTGATATTGCGGGTGTTATTTTCAATATTGCCCCGAAGCACCGCGATTTGGCCCTCCAGCTGCTGGTGGATACCCTCCAGCATACTGACCTTCACCCGGATATTTTCCAGTTCCTCATCCCGTTTCCGCAGATCATTTCCCAGTTCTTCAGAACGGCTGTACAGCTTATCCAGATCCTCATGGGCCTGCTGCAGCACAAAGGACGCGGAAGCATAATCCTCCTCCGCCTTTTTGGCATCGGCAGACAGCTTGTCCAGCCGGTCCAGCCAGACCGCCACCTCAACGCCCTGCAGTTCTTCTTTCAGTTCCAGATACTTTTTGGCTTTTTCGGACTGCTGATGCAGGGGCTCCAGCTGCAGCTCCAGCTCAGAGACCTTATCGCCAATGCGCATCAGATTGTCTTCCGTATGGGCCAGCTTGCGTTCCGTTTCCTCTTTGCGATGGCGATATTTGGAAATACCGGCTGCCTCCTCAAAGATCTCCCGACGGTCAGCACTTTTCAGGGACAAAATCTCATCGATCCTGCCCTGTCCGATATTGGAATAGCCCTCCCGGCCCAGGCCGGTGTCCATGAACATCTCATGGATATCCCGCAATCGGGCAGACTGCTTGTTGATGTAAAACTCACTGTCGCCGGAGCGATAGTAACGGCGGGTAACCATGACTTCATCCGCATCATAAGCAAGGGCCCGGTCCGTATTATCCAGCGTCAAGGTGGCTTCCGCAAAGCCTACAGCCGCACGCTTTTGTGTGCCGCCGAAAATCACATCCTCCATTTTGGCACCGCGCAGCGTCTTGGTACTTTGCTCGCCCATCACCCACAGGATCGCGTCAGAAATATTCGATTTACCGGAACCGTTGGGGCCAACGATGGCAGTAATATCATCGCCGAAACGGATCAGCGTCTTATCCGGGAAGGACTTAAAGCCCTGTACTTCCAATGATTTTAAATACACAATTCCAACCTCTTGTAAAATAGTAAAAACAATTCAGTTTATTATACCCTTAACCGCTGGAAAATGCAAGAATTAGTTTCGCCCTTTCCTCCTCCGACCGCCGGACAAATTTCAGTTTGTTGTGCAGTTTGGGGGATATGATGAACGCCCGTTGGGCGTTGTCATTCTTCAAATGACGGGAAAACGGATTGCCACGCCAGTTTGAGAACTGGCTCGCAATGACGAGGTTTTCGATAATCTATGCACCTTAATCGGTGCTTTGCACAACCAAATTTCCACGTCATTGCGAGGAGGGCAAGCCCGACGTGGCAATCCGCATCCCCGCAATGCAAAGTATTGCATTGGCCGTAGGCCAATCAACAACAGCACGATAAATACAAATTTGTGAGTATTTCAGCCCACAGGCACAAAAAGACCTGCCGGTAAAACCGACAGGTCTTTATCCTAATTTATTTTGTGTATTCCATGCTGATCCAGCCGTTGGCAATTCTGCCCCACACGGTACCGTTTACCGTCTTGGTCTCCAGAATTTCCACCTTGCTGCCGCTGTACAGATAGCCCACAACCGCTCCGGAAGTGCCGGCGCTGTTGCGCACCCGCAGGCAGCTTGCAGTTACAGTCTTAATGACCTTCTGGGTCGTATCCATATTGCCGCCGCTCTGGTTATCCAGAACAATGAAGTCCATGCTTACCCAGCCCTTTTCGGTCTTGCCCCAGACGGTAGAACCTACGGTTCTGCGCTCGGTGATCTCCACCTTCTCCCCATTGGGCAGGTATGCAGCTACCGCATAAGAAGTTCCGGGTCCGGAACGGGCGCGGAGCATGGTGTCCACCTTAACGGTTCCCTTTTCGGTAGTAGGTGTGGTAGTTCCGCCGGTATTGCCGCCGCTCTGCTGGTCCAGAACAATGTAATCCATGCTGACCCAGCCCTTTTCGGTCTTACCCCAGGTCACACTGCCAACCTTCTTCTGCTCCAGAATTTCCACCTTGCTGCCGTTGGAATATACGCTTACCACAGAATAATCCACCCCAGCTCCGCTGCGGATACGCAGACCGCCGTTTGCCTTGACAGTTCCCGTCAGCACGGTTGTCTGCGGGTCATCAGAAGGCTTTTGAGGCTCATCGGCATCCTGCTTGTCCAGCACAACATAACTCATGCTGATCCAGCCCTTGGATATCTTGCCCCAAACCATGGATCCCACAGTTTGCTGGTCCAGAATTTCTACCCGATCGCCGTTTTTCAGTCCATCCACCACTGCATAACCGGTACCGGGGCCTTTACGGACACAAAGGGAATCATTCACTCTGACCGTGCCCATTACCTTTTCAGGCTCTTCCGGCTCAGTAGGTTCTGTGGAAGGTTCTGTAGGCTCCGTAGGAGGTTCCGTGGGCTCCGTGGGAGGTTCCGTAGGCTCCGTGGGAGGTTCCGTGGGCTCCGTGGGAGGTTCCGTGGGCTCCGTGGGAGGTTCCGTGGGCTCCGTGGGAGGTTCTGTGGGCTCCGTGGGAGGTTCTGTGGGCTCCGTGGGAGGTTCCGTGGGCTCCGTGGGAGGTACAGTCTCACCGGTATTGCCCTTGATCACTTCATCAAAGTTGGTATATGTCAGGCAAATCCAGCCGCCCTCGTACTTACCCCAGCGGTAACCGCTTCCGGTAGTCGTTTCAGTAATATGGAACTTATCGCCTGTATTGGCCTTTCCGAGCCGGGTGTAGTTGGTTCCGGGGCCGTTACGCAGGTTTACGCCGTCTGCGGTAACGGTTACGGTAACATCCACCGTTTCCTTATCTACTGTGGGAGGATTGCCCTTATCATCCACCCACTGGGCATACAGGGTGATTCCGTTCATGGACGCATCCAGCTTGGTCACCTGTGTGCCGCCTTCCGGTGCGGTAAACCATCCCTTGAAAGTATAGCCGTCGTATGTGGCAACCGGACGAATTGCCGGCTCTACTGTAGAATCATAAGCCTGAACACTGCCGTTGGATTCACCGCCATTGGCATCAATATGTACAAAGCAGTAATGAGAAGGCGGTGTCTTGTCGTATACGCCGTTAATATACATGTTCGCTTCGCTGAGACGGCGGCGCATCAGGTAGTTCTTGAAGGACCCGCCGGCCTTGCACCAACGGCCCAGCCAATAGATCAGCTCATCACCGGTAGCGCCGTTTTTAATAGCCTGATGGATATTCTGATCGGAATAATATGTCCAGCCGGTTCCCACGTTGTAGGAAAACAGCACCAGCGCGTCAAACTGATTCTGGGTCAGCTCCAGGCCGTATCTTTCGATAATCCGCTTGTTTAGATCCAACTCCACTTCAGCCAGATGGTTGCGCAGCAGCACCTCCGCCTCAGGCTCGGTGATTCCATGTTCCAGATAATAGTCCAGCATATCATCTGGACATTTCGTACCAAAGCCTACCGTATACTGGGAATAGTCCCAATAGGGCTTTTTACTGAAGCCCTCTTCCAGCTTCAGAATACGCAGACACTCGTCGCTGGCGGTATAGCCTTGATCTTCCTCCGGCTCGGTTGGTTCCGGCTGGGTTGCTTCCGGTTCAGTCGCCTCCGGCTCGGTTTCTGTTACAGATACAGCAGGTGCTTCCGTTGCTCCGGTAGGTTCCGTAGTTGCTGCCACATTTATCGGCTGCAGCAACACCAATCCCAGCACCATAATCACAGCCAATGCAAGACTGATCGCGCTTTTCATCACTGGTCTGCTCCTTTCAAACATCAATATGCACCCATTATAGCAGACAAAATCTGCAATTGCAACTCTTTTTTTATTCTTGTTACAACTTTGTTACTTTTAATTCTCTTATAAAGTTCAGTATTTTGGCTTTTCCTTGGCATTTCCAATATTTTTCCACAATTTTCCACCAGTTTCGTTAACATAACTTTTCGACAAATAATACAAGCGCCATACCGCATTGCATTCTTTTCTCTTTTGTGGTAAACTAAAAACAGCTTTAGAAAGGAGGCGGGATGCTTGGATCGAAAAAAAGCACTGATTGCCATGAGCGGCGGTGTGGACAGCTCTGTGGCGGCTTATTTAATGCTGAAGGCAGGCTTTGACTGTGCAGGCGGCACCATGCAGCTATGTGATGCCCAGCTTCTTGGCCTGCAGAATCCGCTGGATCCGGCAGAGGATGCCCGCAGCGTCGCCTGCCGTTTAGGACTCCCCTTTTATGTATTTGATAACACCTCCCAGTTCCGGGAAAAGGTAGTGGACAAATTTATCCGGATCTACGAGCAGGGGCTGACCCCTAACCCCTGTATCACGTGCAACCGTCACCTGAAATTTGATATCTTCCTGCAGCAAGCTCTGGATCTTGGTTATGAATACATCGTCACAGGCCATTACGCAAAGATTCGTTATAACAAGGATACAAACCGATACCTATTATATAAAGCAGCCGATGCCGCCAAGGATCAGACCTATTTCCTGTCCTGCCTTACCCAGCAGCAGCTGGCGCATGTGAAGTTCCCTCTTGGGGAGCTGACAAAAGCGCAGGTTCGGGAAATCGCTGAAGCGCAAGGTTTTCTGAACGCCCGCAAGCGGGACAGTCAGGACATCTGCTTTGTGCCGGACGGGAATTATGTGGCCTTTATGAAACGCTACACCGGCAAGCACTATCCTGCCGGCGATTTTCTGGACATGGAGGGCAATGTGTTAGGCACCCACAGCGGTGCTGTTGCCTACACCCTGGGTCAGCGAAAGGGTCTGGGGCTTGCCATGGGCACACCGGTTTACGTATGCGGCAAGGACACAGAGAAAAACACCGTGACCGTAGGCCCCAACGAAGCCCTGTTTGCAAAAGCTCTGCGGGCAAAGGATTGGAACTGGTTTCCCTTCCCCGCTTTAACCGGGCCTATGCGCGTTACCGCTAAAGCCCGCTCCCGGCATATTGAACAGCCTGCTACCGTATATCCGGAGGAAATGGGCTTTGCCCGGGTGGAATTTGATGAACCCCAGCGAGCCATCACGCCGGGGCAGGCAGTAGTCCTGTATGATGGAAACTTAGTCATCGGCGGCGGCACTATTACGGAAGCCTTATAATGCACAAAAGGGAACGGCACACGCCGTTCCCTTTGTTTCTTATTGCAGACTGTCCCGAATTTTGATCAGTTCCCTTGCCAGAATATGCTTATATGCGCCATCCGCATTGACATAAACCACCACATCGTCAAAGCGCACATATATCCAGTAATCGTTTGAATATTTGTCTTTTTGAAAAGCAAGTGCATCCGGTCTCAATTTATCCGCATCTATGATATTGTCGGAATAGGAATGTTCCGGATCGTAATAGCTTACACTCCAATCTATCTGCGTAAAATTGTTCTTCCAATCAATATTCAGCACATTTTGCCGGGAATTCTTTTCCCTGTCACATCTTTGGAGTACAAATCCCTCCGGAATGGTTTTCGGTATATACTTTCCGAAATCCCGATCCTGGGTAGCCTGCTCATAGGTCAACTTTTCGTCGATGTATTCCGGCACATAGCCAAAACTGAGCTTCTTTAAGTTCGGCTTATTCCATCCGTAATGGGCAAAGCACTTCAGCATCTCCTCGAAGTGCACCTTTGCTTCATCCAGATTCTCATCCGGCACATTTACTTCCAGTTCAATCCAAACACCCCGGATATGGGTCACCGCTGTCAGTATCATAACCTCCTGATGCCTGTATTCCGACTTACGCTGGTAAATATAGAATTCAACGCCCCGATACCGGGAAGGCTCCGCCTTTCCGTCAGTTGCCCGCAGGTTATCCTGCATCCAATGGGAAAACGTAACATACACACTATTTGCCACTTCCGGATCATAATTATGCAGGTTAGCCTCTAGAATTTCTCCCTTTTCATTAAAATTAAAAGTTGCCCAACTGTCGGTAAATTCCATCCATTCTGTCCGCTTATTAGGCAGAAGCGCATTCATTTCCGTTTCAGTCAAAGGCTTTTTCGTGTATATTTTGTCAAAATACTCTCCGGGCAGCATCATGTCAACTCCGCTACTTTCTACTACTGCATCATTATAGTAAAAATCCCCGTCTCCCCGCAGCATTGTCCAGATCACCGCTGTGACCACAAGGCAGAAACAGGCCGCCAGCACAGCGATCTTTTTCCATCGGTTGGACGGTTTCGCAGTTTCGCTGGTCTCCAGCGTTTCTTCGTCGATGCCGTTCATGCTTTCATACAGTTGTTCTTCATTCACAGTATGTACCCCTCCTTCTGCAAATGCTGCCGCAGCTTTTGTCTTGCCCGGCTCAGAATCACCATCACATGGTTGGCGGTAATGCCATACATCTGCCCGATTACAGAAACCGGCTCTGTAAAGAAATACCGTCTTACAAACACATTCCGCTCCCGCTCCGGCAGGCTGCTTACAAACCGGTTCATAGATTGCTCCAATTCCTTGGCAATCACTTCCTGCTCCACGCTGGCATCGGAAGCAATGCACTCCGCCAGCTCATGGAGCACCAAAGCAATCTCGCCACCGCCCCGCTTTTCGGCTGTTTGGGCTTTGTAGCGGTCAAATGCCAGATTTCGGGTGATCTTAGCCAGAAACATCCTAAGCTTTGACGGACGGCTGGGCGGAATTGCGTTCCACGTACGAAAATACGTGTCGTTTACACATTCTTCGCAATCCTCGGGACTTTGCAGAATATTCCCGGCTACTGTGCGGCAGTATGGGCCGTATTTCTCATCCGTTTGCGTAATTGCCTGCTCATCTCTAAGCCAGTATAATTCTACAATCTGCTCATCGGTCATAGGCTCACCTCCTAAAGTTTTTAAGGTCTTTGTCTATAAAGACGACTTTGGGTCACAAACCTTACAATAAATTTTAAGCAGGAGTAAAAATACTCCTGCTTAAACATCCGGGAAATACTCTCTGACGAAATCCACTTCATTAACCCGAAAGCTTTTTCCGTCCAGATAGGCAAGCGCCCCAGCATCGGTTGTAAATCGGAAGGTCAGCTGATAGGAGTATAATGCCTGATAGGTTCTGTCAAACCGCTTATCCAGTTTGCCATACTTGCCGTCTCCCAGCAAGGGGTGTCCCGCGTGGGCAAACTGGGCACGGATCTGGTGGGTTCTTCCGGTAATCAGCTCGCATTCTACCAGTGACAGGCCATTCCGGCTTGCCAAAACCACATAGTTAGTCTGGCAGGTTTTTGCACCGGTCTGGGGGGTATCCGTCACAAACACCCGGTTCTTTTTCGCGTCCTTGAAAAGATAGCCCTTCAAGCTGCCCTTTTTGGGCTTGGGCGTACCCTCTACAATAGCCAGATACCGCTTATCCATCTCCCGGTCCTTGATCTTCTGGTTCAGTACCCGCAGGGCCTCCGCATTTTTGGCCGCAATCACAATACCGCCGGTGTTCCGGTCGATCCGGTTGCACAAAGCCGGGGCGAAGGAATTTTCCCCACGGGGACTCCACTCGTGCTTTTGATACAGATATGCCTGAATATGGTCGATAAGGGTCCTGCCGTATTCCGCGCCGTCGTGGGGATGGACCGCAAGGCCGGGCCGCTTATCCGCCAGCAGGACATTTTCATCCTCGTATACAATATTTAATTTAGGCGTCGCCACAGTCAGATAGGCGTTATCCTGCCGGGGCTTATCGAAAAATTCATCGTTGATATACAGCTGCAGCACATCCCCTGTCTGTAGCCGGGTATCCCGCTCCACTCTGGTGCCGTTACACTTGATCCGCTTGATGCGGATATACTTCTGAGCCAGTGACGCAGGCAGCAGCGGCACAGCCTTGCTTAAAAAGCGGTCCAGCCGCTGACCGGCATCGTTGCTGCCGATGGTGATTTCCTTCATGTTATCTCCTACATATCCTCGCGCATACTTTGCTCAAAGTGCCGGTCGATCTGCTCTGTGAATTCCTGTGCCGGGTTGTAGCCCATCTTCCGCTGACGGTTGTTCATGGCCGCCACTTCCAGAATCACCGCCAGATTACGGCCGGGGGTAATTGGAATGGTATTCATGGGGATCTTTACATCCAGTATTTCCATATACTGATCTTCCAGACCCAGCCGGTCATACACTTCCTGCGTATTCCACGGAACGATGTTGACCACCAGATTGATCTCGTTTTCCGCCTTGACCGCACCCATACCGAAGAGCTTGGCCACATTCACAATGCCGATACCCCGCAGTTCCACATAGTTGCGAATCAGCTCCGGGGCTGTACCAACCAGAGAACCGTCGGAAACCTTTCGGATCTCCACCGCGTCATCGGCGATCATCCGGTGGCCGCGCTTAAGAAGCTCCACTGCAGCCTCGCTTTTGCCGATACCGCTTTCGCCCAGCAGCAGCAGGCCCTCACCGTAAACCTCCATCAGCACGCCGTGGCGGGTGATCCGGGGTGCCAAGGTCGCTTTTAAATAAGAAATAATGGCGGAAACAATGGTGGATGTAGCCTCCCGGCTGCTAAGGAGTGTTACATTATGCTTCCTGGCCATTTCCAGACACAGGGGATCCGGCTGAATGTTCCGGGCGATCAGCAGCGCGGGCACTTTGTAGGACAGCAGCCGGTCGAAAGTGATGGCCCGCTGCTGCGGTGTCAGCTTGTTTAAGTATCCCACTTCCGCATTGCCCAAAATCTGCAGCCGCATAGGCTCAAAATGGTCAAAATATCCCGTAAGCTGCAGACCGGGACGTGCCACGTCCGCCACCGTCACCTGAATGGATTCATAATCCGTTGCCGCATACACCACGTCCAGCTTAAATTCCCTCACCAGCGTAGTCAGCGGCACGCTGTACATATCAAACATGGGCGTTTTCCCCCCCTTCATAATGCTTATTTACCTCACATTATAGACCCACACCGCGAGAATATCAATATTATTTTGAAAAACTAAAAAATTTTCCAAAAAACACTTGCTTTTTTGTTTAAACTCTGCTATCATATCAAAGCGCCTGTTTGGGGCGTGATTTTGATGAGCCATCATGCGGATTGGAGGTGCAGTGAATGGCGAAGTGTGATTATTGTGGCAAGGGCGTTACCTTCGGTATCAAGGTCTCCCACTCCCACAGACGTTCCAATCGGACCTGGAAGCCCAATGTGAAGCGGGTCAAGGCCATTGTCAACGGTACTCCGTGCCATGTGTACGCTTGTACCAGATGCCTCCGTTCCAACAAGGTTGAGCGGGCTGTCTAATTCCCAGCAAATAATTACGGCATTGCGTTTGCAATGCCGTTTTTGTTTTATCAAAAGCTCTTAATCTATCTTTGTAGGGGCCGACGCCCTCGGCGACCCCTACATATTTAGTTAAAACCGCACAAAAGCGCGCTGCAAGACTGCAGCGCGCCTGTTTATTATTCTTTTTTCCCTTTACCGAACAGGTTTGTTTTCCGTTCCTCGCCCTTAAGTAACCGGACAATATTAGCCCGGTGCATGAAAATTGTAAGCAAGCCCATAAAAACACCGCAAAGCATCACCGCAAAGTTCGCCCGGTGCAGAATCAAAAAGCCCCCTATAAAAGCCATAGCCGCCAGCACAGAACCCAGTGAAACATATCCGGTCAGCAGATAAGCCACTGCAAAGACAGCAAGAATCACCACTGCAATGCGCCAATCCACTACCACTGCGATGAACAAACCGCTGAGAATGCCTTTACCTCCCCGGAAACCCAGAAGCGCCGGGAACACATGGCCCAGCATCACCGCCACGCCGCCAATGGCCGCGCCGGTTCTGAAATCCGCGATTTCCCGCAGCAGCAGTCCGCCGGTCACGCAGGCAAGCACCGCTTTTCCCGCGTCGATTGCGATCACTGTCAGTGCTTTTCCGGCACCGTAATTACGGATAAAGTTGGTCAGTCCCGCATTGCCGCTGCCGTGGCTGCGCACATCATCATGCATCAGCGCTGAAACGCAAACGGCACCGTTCAGATTTCCCAGCATGTAGCCAACCAGAACGGCCACCAGCACAGAAATCCACATAATTACTCCTCCTTATCGCCCTTCTGGCGGATGGTAATGCGTACCGGTGTGCCCTGCAGGCCGAACACTTCCCGGATCTGGTTTTCCAGATACCGCTGATAGGAGAAGTGGAACAGCCGTGCATCGTTGCAGAAGATCACAAAATGAGGCGGCTTTGTACCGGCCTGGGTCATATAGTAAATCTTCAGCCGTCTGCCCTTATCGGAGGGAGGCTGTACTCTTGCGGTGGCATCCGCCAGCACGCTGTTCAGCTGGCCGGTGGTGATACGGCTGGTGTTCTGCGCATGGACATCCTGAATTACCTGAAACAGCTTGTCCACCCGGGCACCGGTCAGAGCGGACAGGAACACCACAGGGGCATAAAGCATATAGCTGAGCCCATTGCGCACATCGTTTTCCTTGTCACGCATGGTGTTGGTTTCCTTATTTTCCACCGCATCCCATTTATTGACTACAATAATGGCAGCCTTGCCTGCCTCATGGACCAGACCTGCAATCTTGGTATCCTGCTCCGTAACACCCTCATTGGCATCAATCAGGACGAGACACACATCCGCCCGCTCGATGGCGTTGATGGTACGCATATTGGAGTACTTTTCAATAATGTCGTCCACCTTGCTCTTGCGGCGCATACCGGCCGTGTCGATGAAGCAGTACTTGCCGGTCTCATTTTCAAACTCCGAGTCGATAGCATCCCGTGTGGTACCTGCCACATCGGAAACGATCACACGTTCTTCCCCCAGGATCCGGTTCAAAAGGCTGCTCTTGCCCACATTGGGCTTGCCCACGATGGCTACATTGATGATCTGACTTTCCTCGTCCTCTTCCTGCTCCTCGGGAAACTGCGCCAGACACCAGTCCAGAAGGTCACCGGTACCGTGGCCATGAATAGCGGAAACCTCAAACAGATCCCCAATCCCCAGTCCGTAAAACTCATACACATCCGGATTCACAGGGCCGATGGAGTCGCACTTGTTCACAGCCAGCGCCACAGGCTTGCCGGACTTGCGCAACATGGTCGCCACATCCTCGTCCGCAGCAGTCACACCGGAACGCACATCGGTCACCATCACGATACAGTCTGCCAGTTCAATACCGATCTCCGCCTGCCGGCGCATAAATTTCAGCATATCGCTGTCCGTACCCGGTTCAATGCCGCCGGTATCCACCAGAGAAAAGGTTCTTCCGCACCACTCACAGTCACCGTAAATACGGTCGCGGGTCACGCCGGGGGTATCCTCCACAATGGAGGTTCTGTGTCCCGTCAGCTTGTTAAACAGCATGGACTTACCCACATTGGGCCGTCCCACGATCGCCACCAAAGGCTTTGCCATGGGGGATCACTCCTTTCAGTAAAAATATCTCATTATAATATATTATGACACAGTATGTTGTGTAAATCAAGAAAATCCTGCAAATACGGAAAAAGAGGAAGGCAAACGCCTTCCTCCTGGTTTTCCTGCCTTAGTCAGCCTTGGCAGCCAGAACCTGACGGCCATTGTAGTTGCCGCAAGCCTTGCATGCTCTGTGAGGCATGACGGGCTCACCGCACTTGGAACACACTGCTACGCTGGGCGCAGACAGCTTCCAGTTGGAACCACGGCGCTTATCGCGGCGGGCCTTGGACACTTTACACTTAGGAACAGCCATGGATGACACCTCCTTGGTCAAACTGCTTTAACAGCATTTCTTTAATACTTACTTATCGAGAAGCTGCCGTAAAGCAGCAAAACGGGGATCGATCTCTTTCTGGCAAGTACACGCACCGTCGTTAAGATTTTTGCCGCAGCGGCAGCAAAGACCTTTGCAGTCGGGCTTGCACAGCATTTTGGAATCCATGTTCAGCACAAATACCGTGCGAACGATCTCATCCAAGTCAGCAGCATCCGCCTCCAGAGGGAATACCCATTCGTCTTCGTTTTCTTCGTTGGCCAATTCTGTGACCAGCACCACATTGATGGGAATTTCCACATCCCGGGTAAAGTCAGCGGCGCAGCGGTCACAGGTGCCGTGCAGACAGGTCTTTACCGTGCCTGTCATTACCAGCACACCGGCAGTATTGCGTACCGTTCCGCTGGCCAACACCGGCTCACTGACCGGATAGCTTGTACCGTATTGAAGATCACGCAGATCCAGACTGACGGAAAAGTCCACCGATGCTCCGGGACAGTCGATGATCTTAGACAGCCCTAGTCGCATAGTATCCCCCTCCTAACAGTCATGCTTAGATATTATATAGGCTTTTATTCCATTTGTCAAATATTATTTTACAAAAAATCAAGCAAAATTATTGTTTTTACAGCTTATGGAAGATGGGTTTCCTGTCCTCAAACGTACATACATAGCCGAAGATATCTCTCAGAATCCGGCAGGCATCGCTGCAATGCTCACCCACCCTGATTGCATCGTGGGCATCGGAGCCAACGGTGACGATTTCACCGCCCAGTTCCTTAAAGCGGCGCAAGTACTCCGCCGAGGGCAAAAATTCTGCGCAGCGCACCATGCCGCTGGTATTGATCTCCAGGCCCTTATCCCTTTGCACCAGAATCTTCAAAATTTCATCTGTAATCTCCCGGTAATCTTTCAGCGGAACTGGTCTGTGGGCAGGATTTGCCCGGGCCTTTGCGATATATGTCAAATGCCCCAGCACGTCGTAGTCCTCATGGGCCTGCACGCAAGAGAGCGTCTCTTCCAAAAAGCGCTGTTCCGCCTGCTCTAAGGTCTTATCCTCCCAAAAGGTTTTGAAATAAATGTCCAGCCCATCCACGAAATGCACGGAACCGATGATAAAATCAAAGTGTCTGCGCTGCAGATCCTGCTGAAGCTGCTGCGCATTATCCGGCAGCATGCCGAATTCCGCGCCCCGGCGGATCTTCAGTCCGGGAATATCCAGATGATCGTACGCCGCATTATAAGCCGCCGTGTCAAAATTCATAGTCTGCACCCCGGCAAGCGGGTCATAATCCAGATGATCGGTAAAGCAGATCTCTTTCAATCCCATAGCAGCGGCAGCCAAGGCCATTTCCTCACCGGTGCTTTGCCCGTCATAGGAAACCGCCGAGTGCATATGAAAATCAAACATTCTCTATCTCCTCCCAGAACTGGCGAAATGCCGTTGGCAGCGCCGTCTGCATGCGTATCTGCTCCGCAGACATCCACACAAGTGCTTCATTTACATCTGAAACTTCCAGATAAACTCCACGCATATCCCATTCAACATGGGTAAATATATGTTTTCTATCCACTTCGCGCAGTATTTCTTTCGGTTTCATGCCTATTTTCTCCACCGCATCCAGCGCTGCATTCGTTTCCAGCTTACCAGACACATTGGGGAATTCCCACAAACCAGCCAGTAAGCCCTTGCTTTCCCGCTTGCGAAGTGCATACAGGCCCCCGCAGCTGAGAATAAACACTGTTTTCTCTTCCAAACGGCGCTGGCGCTTAGGCTTCTTTACCGGCAAGTCCTCCGCAGTCCCCCGCTGAAAGCCCAGGCAAAATTTTTCACATGGACAATTGGGACAATCCGGCTTTCGGTTCGGGCCGCAGACCGTAGCCCCCAGCTCCATCAGCGCCTGTGTAAACGCGCCGGCCTGCGCCGGATAGATCTTTTGCAGGTTCTTCTGTACCGTCTTTTTAAAGACCGGAAGATCAATGGGCGTGGCATCCTCAGTCAGTCTGGAAATGACCCGCAGTACATTTCCATCCACTGCAGGAGTTGGAGTGTCATAGGCAATGGAGCAGATGGCGCCTGCCGTGTAAGCCCCGATCCCCGGCAATGCCAGCACATCCTCATATTTCCCGGGAAATATACCGCCGTGTTTCTCCATGACCGCCTGCGCTGCCTTTTTCAGGTTGCGCACACGGCTGTAATAGCCCAACCCCTCCCACAGCTTGTGGAGCAGTTCATCATCCGCAGCCGCCAATGACCGGATATCGGGCAATACATCTAAAAAGCGGCGATAGTAACCCTTTACCGCCTCCACGCGGGTCTGCTGCAGCATGATTTCAGACAGCCAGATGTGGTACGGTTCCTTGTCCCGACGCCAGGGCAGATCCCGTTTATTGGCTTCATACCATCCCAGAAGCGCACCGGGCAGACCGGCATAAATAATATCAATTTCCACCGGCGCACCTCCCGAATTTTTCGTTATTTTACAACAATTCCACTGCCTGTGTCAAGCGCGACAGCATCCTCGGTACGTTTCATAAAATATTTGCAAATTCTTGAAAAAAACTCTTGCTTTTTTGTTTTCGGTGTGCTATTATATGCAGGCACGTTACGTGACGCGTGTATGCGCCGATAGCTCAGTTGGATAGAGTGACTGACTACGAATCAGTAGGTCGGGGGTTCGAGTCCCTTTCGGCGTACCAAAAATAAAAGAGGAGATACCCAAAAGGGTATCTCCTCTTTTATTTGCGCTACGCGCAGAAAGGGACTCGAATAATCTAAATGCTAGGCTCCGGTGGAGCCTTGCTCGCCGGGCAGGGCCCCGGCGACACCTTACAATTTGCCTGCGGCAAATTGCAACGAGTCCCTTCGGCGTACCGCGCAGCTTCGCTGCGCAAATGTTTCTGCGTTTCGCCGCCTTGCAGACAGCAATTAAGGAACGGATTGCCACGTCGCTTCGCTCCTCGCAATGACGTGGAGAATTGGTTTGCACGATGTTTACTCCCCATATGTACCCGCTCTCGGACAATCGCAGTCTTGGCATGTACTGCATTGCCCGGGATTTTTTGTATCCAGACAGCACAGCATATACTTGCACTCATCGCAGCAACATTCAATATTGGGATTCGTTCCATTCCCCGGACAATCTTTTCCTTGATTGCCGGGTATCAATATAACACCAGTAACATCTATAATCAAAACAGCCCCTCTTTTCCGCAAGGTAGACTATCTCATTATATAATGTAATAGTCTATATGTAGAGATAAATACTAAGATATTATCTCATTAAACTATGTCACACGGGAGAGTATCTTATGATTAAGTTAGATGTTTTGCGGCTTTTAGAGGAGCAGGGAAAGACAAAGTATTGGCTTTATAAGCAGCTTGGCATGAGCTATCAAAACTTCAGCAAAATGGTCAATAATGAAACAAAGTCTATCCGATACGAGAACATCGAAACTATGTGTTTGCTGTTAAACTCCACCCCGAATGACCTTTTTGTAATTACCGAAGAGTAAAAAGCAGTCTGCTCTGTTTCAGGTTAATGTAGAATACCTAATGAGGTGATATTTATGTACAGACGCATCCGGGATTTTCGGGAAGACCGGGATCTGTTGCAAAAGCAGGTCGCGCAGATGCTGGCATGTCCCAAACCGGCTATTCCAAATACAAAACCGGAGAAAACGATATCCCTACTGCTGTTTTACTCAAGTTGGCAGATTTTTACCAAACCACCACGGATTATCTGCTGGGCAGAACCGACAAGAAATAATCCTTGTACGATTGCCGTAAAACGCTGATATTCCCTCTTGTTTTTTTCCTCCTGTGCGGTTATAATACCAAGAGAATTGTAATAGGAGGTCAAATTATGGCTGTTAAAATTGAAAAAGAAACCATTATCGGTGACGTTCTGGATATCGCACCGCAGGCTGCTCCCCTGTTCTTTGCCATCGGCATGCATTGCCTGGGCTGCCCCTCTTCCCGCGGTGAGACCGTAGAAGAGGCCTGCGCTGTTCACGGTGTTGACTGTGAGCCTTTCTTGGCTCAGCTGAACCACTTCCTGGAGGCTTACGAGGCCGATCAGGCATCCAAGGCGTAATCCATAGGGGCGGACATATCCGCCCCTATATTTTCTATGGAGGGAATCCCATGAATCTTCCCCTTTCCCCACGGCTTCTGGCCTGCTGCGGCTTTGTTTGTCCCGGCGACCGGGTGGCCGACATCGGCTGCGACCACGGCTACTTGGGCATCCACCTGCTGCAAACCGGACTTGCCCGCTCTGTCATTGCTGCCGATGTGAACGAGATGCCCCTGCAAAGTGCCCGGCGCAACGCCGCAAAGTATGGCGTGGGAGATAAAATGACCTTTTATCTTTCCGACGGTGTGCGGAATATCCCCCGGGATTTTGACGTGATGGTCTGCGCCGGTATTGGTGCAGACACTATGGTATCCATTCTGGAAGCCGCACCCTGGCTGAGAGCAGAGCAATATCGGCTGGTCCTGCAATGCCAGTCCAAAACACCCATACTGCGGCAGTATCTTTCGGAAGCCGGCTGGCGCATTACCGAGGAAACCGTCCTGCGGGACGGCCGTTTCCTGTACACGGTTATGGAAGTGATCTGGCAGCCGGACTATCCCCGGCTAACCGTGGGTTCGTGGTATTTCCCCCCTGCCCTTTTGGAAAATCCCGCGAAGGAGCTGCCTGAATACTATGGACGCATCACTTTCAGCCTGCGCCGGGCAATCACCGGCCACGGAGAAGGTGCAGATCCAAACATGGTAGCCGCTTTAAGTGAACTGGAAGCTCTGGCGCAGGATCCTGCATTAAGCTGGCTGAAGGAGAATAGTAATGACAACTGTTAAAGACATACTGGCATATCTGGAAACACTTGCCCCCGTATCTATGAAAATGGACTGGGATAATGTAGGGCTGCTTTGCGGCAGTTCCTCCCAGAGCGTGCATAAGATCCTTGTGGCCCTTGACCCCTTTGCGCATGTGTGCCGGGAAGCCGCTCAAATCGGAGCCGATCTGATTGTGACCCATCACCCGCTGATCTTCCAGCCCTGTAAGGCTGTTACTGACGAAACTAGTCTGGGCAGATCCATTCTGTTTCTGGCTTCCCACGGCATTTCCGCCATCAACGCCCACACCAATCTGGACTGCGCTCCCGGCGGTGTGAACGATGTATTGGCTCAAACGCTGGATCTGCAGAATATACAGATCATCGCCCCCACAGGTACCGATGAGCTGGGACAGCCTTGGGGCTTGCTGCGGCAAGGCATAGTCACAGAACAGCCTTTATCCCAGTTTCTTGCCCATGTAAAATCCAAGCTGGGCTGCGAAGGACTTCGCTATGTGGATGGCGGCAAATCGGTTTGCCGTGTGGCCGTTGGCGGCGGCAGCTGCGCCAGTGAACTGATGGACGCTGTTGCTTCCGGCTGTGACACTTTTGTGACTGCCGATGTAAAGTATAACCAGTTTTGGGATGCCCGGAAATTGGGGATCAATCTGATCGACGCAGGCCATTTTTACACTGAAAACCCGGTCTGTCCGGTCATTGCTGAAAAATTGCAAAGCAATTTCCCGGAAATTTCCGTACAACTGTCCCAAACCCACCGGGATTGCATGAAATTCTTCTGATAAAGTGTTGATTTTTGCATTCTGCAGTGCTAAAATAGATTGGAATTTTTTGAAGATAACAGGAAGGGAAGATATATATGTCCGGACATTCCAAATGGCATAATATTCAGAAGACAAAGGGTGCGCAGGACGCAAAGCGCGCTGCTGCATTTACCAAGATCGCCAAGGAGCTGATCGTAGCCGTTAAGGAAGGCGGCGGCATCACCGACCCCGCCAACAACTCCCGTCTGGCTACCGTCATCACCAAGGCCAAGGCCGCTAACATGCCCAACGACAACATTAAGCGCTGCCTTGAAAAGGCTGCCGGTGCCGGCGGCGGCGACAGCTATGAATCCATCACCTACGAAGGCTACGGCCCCGGCGG
>JAZNPV010000015.1:0-10885 GCA_045589835.1 Faecousia sp. | reverse complement strand
ATGATGGCCATCTTGTAGACTTCCTCAGCATTGCAGCCGCGGGACAGGTCGTCGATGGGAGCAGCCAGACCCTGCAGGATGGGGCCCAGAGCTTCGTAGCCGCCCAGACGCTGTGCGATCTTGTAACCAATGTTACCGGCCTCGATGGTGGGGAAGATGAAGGTGTTGGCGTAACCTGCAACGGGAGAGCCGGGGAACTTCAGCTGGCCGACTTCGGGAGCAACAGCTGCGTCGAACTGCATCTCGCCGTCGACGGCCAGATCGGGAGCCATTTCCTTGGCAACGGCGGTAGCATCGTGGGACAGCTTGACAGTGCCGCCCTTGCCGGAACCGTTGGTGGAGAAGCTCAGCATAGCGACCTTGGGGTCAATGCCGAAGACCTTGGCGGTGTTGGCAGTCTCGATGGCAACCTCAGCCAGCTTCTGAGCAGCGGACAGAGTCACATTGCCTTCCTTGTCTACGCTGTCTTCGTAGCTCAGGTTGATGGCGCAGTCGCCCATAGCCAGCTTCTCTTCGCCGCGAACCATAATGAAGCAGGAAGAAACCAGGTTAGCGCCCTTCTTGGTCTTAACCAGCTGCAGAGCGGGGCGAACGGTATCAGCGGTAGAATAGGTAGCGCCGCCCAGCAGGGAGTCAGCGTAGCCCATCTTTACCAGCATAGTACCGAAATAGTTGCCTTTAGACAGAGCTGCGCGGCAGTCCTCTGCGGACATCTTGCCCTTGCGAAGCTCCACCATCTTCTCAACCATAGCGTCCATACCGGGGTAAGTGGCAGGATCCAGGATCTCCACACCGTCAATATTAAAACCGCCCTTTGCGGCATTGGCCTTGACCTCTTCCACATTGCCAACCAGGATAGGAGTCAGGAAGCCGCCCTCAACCAAACGGGCAGTTGCTTCCAGAATACGGGCATCGTGGCCCTCGGTGAAAACAATCTTCCGGGGATTGGCTTTTAAGACCTCAATCATTGCATTAAACATATGTATACCTCCAATTTTTAGGGATAAGCCCTTTTTCTCCGGTCATTATACACCATAGACCTTATTTTATCAAGAAATATTTATCTTTTTTTGAAAAAACCCCCTTGACCCGGGCTTTTTAATTTGATATAGTATGTTGTGTATCGACTAATGTAAAGGAGAAGTACATATGTTGCCAATAATTGGTTGGGCAGTAGCCTTAATCGGCTCTCTTGCCGCTTTTGCATTCATTCAGGATGCTACCGTTGCCTGGGTCTCTCTCTGGGTCGCCGCAGGCGCATTCGCAGCACTTGTAACAAGTGTGCTTAACTTGCCTTTCGTATTCCAGCTGATTGTTTTCCTGCTGGTAATGGGCATTTTCCTGTTCCTGCTGAGACCTTCCTTCCGGAAGCGTTTCCCCATTGCTGTGCAGCCTACCAATACGGATCTGCTTCTGGGTCAGTACGCTCCCGTAACCGCCGCTATTGACAATCTGGCTGGTGTTGGCCAGGTTAAGGTTAACGGTATGGAGTGGTCTGCCCGCAGCACAGACGGTCAGCCCATTGAAGAGGGCACCGTTGTTTGCATTCACCACATCGAAGGCGTAAAGCTGATGGTCTTCCCTGTTGTGGACGATTTTAATTTGGACTAAGGAGGAAGACGCTTTATGGGTATTGTTATTATTTGCGTATTGGTCGTCATTTTCCTGCTCCTTTGGGCCATTATCGACATCGTTCCTCAGTCCGAAGCCCGCGTTATGGAGCGGCTTGGTATTTTCAGCGGTGTTTGGGGTGCAGGCATCCATCTGAAGTTCCCCATCCTTGACCGTTGCGCCGTCAAGGTCGACCTGCGTGAGCAGGTTATGGAGCTGCCGAAGATCAAAAACAAGGGCAACAAGAAATCCGGTGGTCTTAACGAGCATTGGGACGGCTATGACAAAGGCTCTGACCGCAGTATAGGTGCAGGCGCATTAGCAGATGCTACCGGCGGTGCCGATACCGGTTCTGTTGGATTTGGTGCTGCAGTCGGCAACATCCTTACAAATTTGTTTGTCGGTTCCAGCAAAAGCAAGTATTCCAGCCAAGAAAACTATAATTTTGTTGAATATGGTAATGAATCTGAATACTCCGATCTTCAAGGCGTTATCACTAAGGACAACGTGGTAATGCACGTGGACGCTGCTGTGTTCTATCAGATCACCGACCCCAAGATGTACGCTTACGGCATGAAGCAGCCCAAGTTCGCACTGCAGAAGCTGACCATTACCACCCTGCGTAACATCTTCGGCACTTTGGAACTGGACGAGACTCTCACCAGCCGTGAGCTGATCAACTCCAAGCTCCACACCGTTTTGGATGAAGCTACTGATAACTGGGGTATCAAGATCACCCGTGTAGAGATTGAGGAGATCGTTCCCCCTCCCGGTGTTCAGAAAGCTATGCATGCGCAGGCTATCGCCGAGCGCGCACGCCGGGCTACTATCCTTCACGCAGAAGGTATTGCCGAGCGCAACCGCTTGATGAACGAAACCGCTCCCAACGAAGCTGTTATCAAGATGCTGGCGATCCAAGCTATGCCTGAGGTTGCAAACGGTCAGTCCAACACCGTCATTATTCCCAGCGAGCTGCAGGGCATTGTCGGTTTGGCAAAGAGCGTTGCCGAAACAGCTCCCCTCAACACAAAGCCTGCTAACTAATCCTACATAAACCCAAAAGCCAGTGGAAGAAATTCCATTGGCTTTTTTATACCTTCCCCTTTGGGGAAGGTGGCATTTGCGAGGAACGAGCAAATGACGGATGAGGTAAATATAACGCATTGACTATATTGTCGTACTACTTCTTCATTCTGCATTTTACAACCTCACTCGTCAAAAATCAAAGATTTTTGCCACCCTCCCCTTTGGGGAGGGTTATTTCTTCTTGTTATAGTACACCTTTGTAGGGACCGGCGCGGACGACAGTCCACAACTATCCATTCTCAACTCTCAATTATCAACTAAAAAGCCGCCTTTCGGCGGCTTTTTTTATCGTACAAAGGCTGTACTCATTGTGATGGTGTAACTCTCACCGGGGGTAAGGCTTACGGCCGCAGGCTTATTCTCCCAGGCAATATCCCCATTTGCGGGGCTGGGTGTAGATTGCCACGGCTCAATGCAGACAAAGCGGGGAACACCGGGCGTGCTCCAAATCAGGTTATAGGGTGCATTTCCTATGCCGCAGACCACCGCCCGACCGGAATCCTTCTCATAAATGCCCAGAGTCTTGGAATGAAGACCCACCATTAGGTGGCTTCCTTCTGCAAAAAGCTGGGTATCTAAGGGAATTGTGCGTATATTTTTCCCGAGATAATAGACCTCATCCCCAACCAAGCCGCCCTCTGCGGTACACAGGCACAGGGGAGACTCCATTTTCTCAAACCGCAGTTCATAGTCCGAGTATGTATGCTGTTTGTCAAAAGGAATGGCAAAGGCAGGGTGGAAGCCGATTCCAAAAGAGATTGCCTCTTTGCCCGTATTTTCCACTTTCAGGGTGTGATGCAGCGTATTGCCGTCTAAGAGGAATGTAGATTCCATCTTAAAGGGAAACGGCCACAGGGCTAAGGTTTGGGGGTTGGATTTTAGCTGCATAATGAGTAAATTACTCTCGCAGCGGATCATTGTATGATCCATTTGTCGGGCAAAGCCGTGGATTTCACCGGTAAAGGTCTTTCCGTTGACAGTAAATTTTCCGTCAGGCAGGCGGCCTGTATAGGGGAACAAAATCGGTGCGTGCCGACCCCAAACAGCAATGTCGCCCTCCCAAATATGCTCCACACCGTCTTCTTTGCAAACAACGCTATGCAGCTCTGCACCTAACGAGTCTACGGTGATCCTTAATTGCTCATTCTCAATGGTATATTTCATTAAGGGTTCCTCCTTAAATCATCTGCTGTACAATAAACCAAGCCAGCACGATACCGCCCAGTATAATCCGGTAAATACCAAAAACCCGGAAGCTGTGCTTTCTTACATACTCCATCAGCGACCGAATAACAAGTAGGCTTACCAAAAAGGAAACTGCGCAGCCTACCGCCAACAGTAAAAGCTCTGTGCCGGTGGCGCTGACGCCGGAGAGCAGGAATTTCAGCAGCTTCAATGCGCTGGCGCCCAGCATTGTGGGAATTGCCAAAAAGAAGGAGAATTCCGCGCCGGCAGGACGGGCAACCCCTAAAATGATGGCGCCTAAAATAGTAGAGCCGGACCGGGAAGTGCCGGGAATCAGGGCAAGGCACTGAAATGCACCAATGAGCAGGGCAGTGCGGTAATCCAGTTCATAAACATCGCCTATTTTATGCTGCCGTTTGCTGTCTGCCCGTTCCAAATAGAGAAATGCCACACCGTAAACTACCAACGCAATCGCCACAACCACGTGATTATAGAGGTTTGCATCCATCCAGTCGTCCAGCAGCAAACCAATGACTGCCGAAGGCAGCACCGCAAATATAACCTTAAACCAAAGCTGCCAGGTCTGCTTCCGTACCGCAGCCTCTTTTTTAGGGGAGAAGGGATTGAGCTTATGGAAAAACAGCAGCACCACCGCTAAGATCGCGCCAAGCTGGATAACCACCTGGAACATTTCATAAAATTCCGGAGATACTTTCAGCTTTACAAGCTGATCCAGGAGAATCATATGACCGGTCGAAGAGATCGGAAGCCATTCCGTAACACCTTCCACAATGCCAAAAAGGATGGCTTTCAGTATTTCAATAAATAGTTCCATATTAACCTCCCGTAGCTGTTCTTAATTCGATTATACCTGCCCCCTAATTAGAAAGCAAGCACAATTTCCAATCCCTTAACCCCTTATTGTAGGGGGCGGCATCCACGACGCCCCGCCAAAACCCCTCCACCATTGTCATCCTAAGCAAGGCGAAGCCGCGTCGAAAGATCTTCGCATTATTGTTTTTGCACAGTAGACCTTCGGTGCGTAGATTCTTCGCCTCCGGGCTGACGCCCTCCGCTCAGAATGACATCCGCTTTCGTAGGGGACAGTTCTCCGTCCCGCCAAAGCCTCCTATCCGAGAGAATTCTTTTTCCTTGTTAACATTTTAGGGTTGAACTCTTTACAAATTATTCATTTGTAGAGTAAAATATAGGGTATAATAAGAAAAAACAAAACTTTTACTTAGGAGGAACCATTATGGCTGTTAAGGTACTTCTTGTTGAGGATGACCGTAATATTTCCGAACTGCTGCAGCTTTATTTAGAAAAAGAGGGCTACGCTGTAGCCACCGCCGCCGATGGACGGCAGGGTCTGGAACACTTCCGCACTTTTAACCCCGATTTAGTGCTTTTGGACGTAATGATGCCGGTAATGAACGGTTGGGATACCTGCCGGGCGATCCGTGCCGAAAGCCAAACCCCTATTATTATGCTTACTGCAAAAAGTGAGACCGACGACAAGGTTATGGGTCTGAAGGCCGGCGCCGACGACTATATTACCAAACCCTTTGAAATGAAAGAGGTTTTGGCACGTATGGAGGCCATTCTCCGCCGCACCTCTTCCACCCGTACTGTCAATTCCAAGCAACTTTCCTTTGATAAGCTTGTGATTGATATGGATGCCTTTGAGCTGATTATCGACGGCAAAAAGGTAGACGCACCCCCGAAGGAAATGGAGCTTTTGTTCTACCTGGCTTCCACTCCCAACCGGGTTTATACCCGCAACCAGCTGCTGGACGAGGTCTGGGGCTTTGATTATTTTGGCGACTCCCGCACCGTGGACGTGCATGTGAAGCGCCTGCGGGAAAAGCTGGAGGGCGTTTGCGAAAACTGGAGTCTGAAAACCGTCTGGGGCGTAGGCTATAAATTCGAGGTGCTGTAATGAAAAGTTCCTTCAGCCGCACTTTTTTTCCTGCCGCCATTATTCTTCTGGCGGCACTGCTGCTGGTGGGCACCTCATTTCAGATTCTGGTGAGAAATTACCTGAAGGAACAGGCGCTGGAGGGACTTCGCAATGACGGCACCGCCATCGCGGAACTGGCAGCAGCCTACTATACGGAGGATTCCCTTTCCAGCCGGGATTTTCTGGTGAATCTTACCGTTGCCGCCCAGGTTTCCGGTGCGGATGCGGTGATCTGCGATCAGGAGGGTACCCTGCTGCTTTGCTCCGACTCTCCGCTGGGCTGTGAGCATCAGGGCTGGGTCATTACCGATCCGGCGTATCTGAACAAGGTGCTGCAAACCGGCTATGTTTCCGGCACCGGACTGATCCAGGGGCTGTACAGCGATGTGCGGTATGTGGCTTCCGTTCCCATTGCGGATACTTCCGGAAAACCGGTGGGTATCGTGATCGTTTCCACGCCCATGCAGGAAACGCTGAACGTACTGCGGCGGCTGTCTGATATTTATCTGGTAGTTTCTCTGCTGGCAGTTTTGCTGTCCGTGGGCCTTATGACGCTGCTGGCCCGCCGGCAAAGCGCTCCTTTGCGGGATATGGCCAAAGCAGCCCGGGCCTTCGGCCACGGTGAGCTGGAGGCCCGGGTCCGGGTGGAGGAAAGCTCCTCGGAAGAAATGCAGGAGCTGGCGCTGGCCTTTAACAATATGGCTTCCTCCCTGCAGAAAAGTGAATATCAGCGGCAGGAATTCGTTGCAAATGTGTCCCATGAGCTGAAGACGCCTATGACCACCATCGGCGGCTATGTGGACGGTATGCTGGACGGCACCATTCCTGTTGAGCGGCACCAACACTATATGCAGCTTGTATCCGATGAGACAAAGCGGCTGAGCCGGCTGGTGCGGAGTATGCTGGACATCTCCCGGCTGCAGGACCAGCAGGGCATTCCGGAGGAGAAAAAAAGCCGGTTTGACATGGAAGAATGCGCCGGTCAGGTGCTGATTACCTTTGAGCAGAAGATCAACGCGAAGCAGCTGGATGTACAGGTGGATATGCCGGAGCATCCTGTATACACCTTTGCCAACCAGGACTACATCACCCAGGTGATCTACAACCTGCTGGACAATGCGGTGAAGTTCTGTCCTGCCGGCGGCAGGCTGGGACTTACCATCCGGGAGGGGGGCAGCAAGGTTTATGTTTCCGTCAGCAATGATGGCCAGACCATTCCGCCGGAAGAGCTGCCGCTGGTATTTGACCGGTTCCACAAGCTGGACAAAAGCCGCAGCGCAAACCGGGATGGCTGGGGCCTGGGCCTGTACATTGTCAAGACTATCGTATGCAGCCACGGGGAGAATATCTCCGTTTCCAGCAAAAACGGCAAGACGGAGTTTACCTTTACCTTGCCGCTGGTCAATTAACTTTCTATTTATCGCACATCTTAAGCCTCCCCTCAAGGGGAGCCTTGTGTGTTGCAAAACCGACATTTACCCTTTTGAGAGGTCTTTATGAACAGCAAAAAACGCCCATCCGAAGAATTGGATATGCACGACCACTGGCAGCAGGACAGCTATCGGACCGGCTCCACCCAACCGCCTAAAAGCCACGGTGGGCTGCTTGCATTTCTGCTGGGCCTTGTGATCTTCCTGTGCGGCATCACCACTGTGCTGGGCCTGATGAACATTAAGCTGCGCTGGCAGCTGAACAGCCAGACCCAGGAAAATGCGAATCCCATTGCTTTTTCCCGCTCCGCTGCAGGGGAATCTTTTATGGGTTATTCTCCCCTGGGATTTACGGGCCGGGATGTGACACCCTTCTGGAATCAATATTGGGATCTGCCCCAAGGCATTTATATTACCGATGTGGATGCCGCCAGCGATGCTGCCAAAAAGGGCGTAGCCCCCCGGGATATCCTTTTGAGCATTGACGGTACCCGGATCACAAGCAACGCAGAGCTGGATACGCTCCTGCTCTCCTATACATCCGGCCAGAGCGTCACCGTGGGCATCCACCGGGACGGAAAACAGATGATCTTCAAGCTGAAACTTGGTTAGAAAAGAGGCTGCTTATGGAACCCCTTTACAAACAGCAATTTACCGTATCCGATATCCATCTGGACCGGTTTGGCCGGCTGAAGCCTTCCGTGCTTTTGTACTTTGCACAGGAAGCTGCCGGGAAGCATGCCGCATTACTGGGTGCCGGTTGGGAGGATCTTTCCGGGAAGCATCTGTTCTGGGCAGTGATCCGCCACAGAGTGCAGATCACCCGGCTCCCTGTCCGGGGTGAGACGGTTACCGTGGAAACATGGCCCATGCCCACTACCCGGGTGGCCTATCCCCGGTCGGTGATTGCCTATGACGAAACCGGCGGTGAGCTGTTTCGTGCTATCAGCCTTTGGGTGCTGATGGATACCGACACCCGTGCCATGGTGCTGCCCGGCAAAAGCGGTGTCACCGTCCCCGGTTCTCTGCGGGGCACGGAACTGGCACCCCCCGGCTCTATCGCCCCCATGCAGCTTGCCAGCAGCATGACGCGAACCGTCACCTATACGGAGCTGGACCGGAACGGCCACATGAACAACACCCGATATCTTGACTGGGTGGATGACCTGCTGCCCAGCGCCTTCCATGAGCAGCATCCTATGCGAGAATTTACCATCTGTTATCTGTCCGAGGCCAGGGAAGCCCAGCAGCTTTGCCTGTTCTGGGAATTGGGAGATGGGCCTTCTGTCAGTGTGGATGCCTGCAGGGAAAAGGAAAACGAGCCCGGTAAAACTGAGCGCGTTTTCTCGGTCCATGCACTTTTTTGATAGGTGTTCTGTAAACCGATATTTTTTTCTTTTTGTTCTCCCCAAAACCGCGTGATTTTAAAATTATCCCCTGTAGACCCTGTGTTTACAGGGGATTTCTCTGTTTTCCCTGTGGAAAAACCTGTGGAGAGTGTGGAAAAGTACCCTGTGGGCCGGGCCTGAAATAAGTCATAATTTCATGTTTATGTAAACCTGCATTCTGTCGCGTTTTGTTTTCTTTTTGTTACCGGTTGCAATTTTCCCTTTCTTTTTTTGGAGATATATGTTACAATGCCATCGATTCTATTTGGGAGGTGTCAGTATGAAACAGGCCGGGGCTTTTATTCTTTGCATTTGCTGCCTGCTTTGCTGTCTGTCTGCCTGCACCATGGCAACAGCCCATACCACACCCCAAACGGAAGCCCCTTCTACAGAGCCTACTGTCCATATACCGGAAACCACAGAGCCTGCTCCTACAGATCCGCCCCTTCGCTATGGCTGGCTGGAGGAGGATGGTGTACGGCGGTTTCGTTCCATTTTTGGCAACTACTGGGTAGGCTGGCTGGAGGATGGAGTCAAGCGGTACTATTTTAATGAGGACGGTGTTCTGCAGACCGGCTGGTTGGAACTGGACGGAGAACAGTACTATCTACACCCCGACGGCACCGCCGCCAGAGGAAAGACCGAAATTGACGGTAGGACTTATTATTTTGCAAGCAACGGTACGCTGATTCATCTGGTAAATCCGTGGAATACGGTGCCGGAGGATTACGTACCGGATCTGGTTCCTCTCAGCACCGCCATCAGCGACGAGGGCAGCTACATTGACCGCAGCTGCTACGATTGGCTGGTGGAGATGGTTGCCGACTGTAACCAATATTCCGGTGCCCGGGTTCATATTATCTCCGCCTACAGAAGCAACACAGACCAATATTATAATTATCAGCGGAAAATCAATTACTTCCGGGAACAGGGCTACAGCACGGAAGCGGCTAAAGTGGAAGCCGCCTATTTTGTGGCAGTTCCCGGCACCAGCGAGCATGAACTGGGTCTTGCTGTGGACATTATCGACACCCGGCTTTGGACCCTTTCCCAAAAGCAGGAAAATTACGCCGGCCAGAAATGGCTGATGGAAAACAGCTGGCGTTACGGTTTTATTCTGCGGTATCCCAAGGATAAGATCGACGTAACCGGCATTATTTATGAGCCCTGGCATTACCGCTATGTAGGTGTGGAAGTAGCTACGGAGCTTTTCGAATCTGGCCTGACGCTGGAAGAATATATGGAAAACATCAGCTAAAATTATGGAATTTGATTTTGTAGGGGAGGGTCACTGACCCTCCTCTACAATGCGGTTTGATAGACAATCTCATAAACAATGCCCCGGCACTTTCGTGCCGGGGTGCTTTGTTATGGAGTTGATTACAGCTGGGGACCTGCAGCGACCAGAGCCTTGCCCTCGTCATTGCCGGTGTACTTGTTAAAGTTCTTAATGAAGCGGCCAGCCAGATCCTTTGCCTTCTCGTCCCAGATGGAAGCATCTGCGTAGGTATCGCGGGGATCCAGAATTGCGGGATCAACGCCGGGCAGTGCGGTGGGAACCTCGAAGTCAAAGTAGGGGATCTTCTTGGTCTCGGCCTTCAGGATGGAGCCATCCAGAATGGCGTCGATGATGCCGCGGGTATCCTTAATGGAGATACGCTTGCCGGTGCCGTTCCAGCCGGTGTTGACCAGGTAAGCCTTGGCGCCGGACTTTTCCATCTTCTTGACCAGCTCTTCGCCGTACTTGGTGGGGTGCAGCTCCAGGAAAGCAGCGCCGAAGCAGGCGGAGAAGGTGGGAGTGGGCTCGGTAATGCCGCGCTCGGTACCGGCCAGCTTGGAAGTGAAGCCGGACAGGAAGTAGTACTTGGTCTGCTCGGGAGTCAGAATGGAAACGGGGGGCAGAACACCGAAGGCATCAGCGGACAGGAAGATCACGTTCTTGGCGTCGGGACCTGCGGACACAGGGCGAACGATCTTCTCAATGTGGTCAATGGGGTAGGAAACGCGGGTGTTCTCGGTGACGGAGCCGTCAGCGAAGTCGCACTTGCCGTTTTCGTCCACAGTCACGTTCTCCAGCAGAGCGTTGCGCTTGATGGCGTTGTAGATATCGGGCTCGGAATCCTTATCCAGATTGATGACCTTGGCATAGCAGCCGCCCTCGAAGTTGAACACGCCGTTGTCGTCCCAGCCGTGCTCGTCATCACCGATCAGCAGACGCTTGGGGT
>JAZNPV010000014.1:0-15086 GCA_045589835.1 Faecousia sp. | reverse complement strand
GTTGACGGCATCGATGTAATAATAGCTGAGCTCTGCGTTGGTCAGCGTATGCTCGCCGATGGTGACGGCGTCGGTGTTGTTCTGGAACACACCGCTGTTCTTAACACCCTGGGTAATACCGAAGCCCAGAGCGATGCCCACGATCAGGGCCAGCACCACCACAAAGGTGACGGTGTAGATTTTGAGCTGCTTAGCCTCTTTGGCTGCGCTCAGCTGCTTTTCGGTCATGGCAGCGGCATTCTGCTCCTTGCGGAGCTTCTTCTTGCTGGATGAACTCATTTGATCAATTCCTCTCATTGTGCTATTGGTAAGCTGCGCAAACTGTTTTGCGCATAAGCTTTGCTATTATAACTGATTTCCCGTGAGGTTTCAAGTGTTATTTCGCAGAAAAACGGCAAATAATTAAAAAGTTTACAAAAGAACCCAAAAAAACATGGGAGGCCGAAACCTCCCATGCCCATGACCCGCTTTGGCCGTAACGCATCCGATTATGACCTGCACGAAATGGCAGGTGGGTTGCCGCTCCAGACCTTAGCTGCTCCCAACGTCCGCCTGTCGTCAAAGCGCAGGCGGGAGGTCTGCAATACAGCACGGAAGTCTAACATCCCGAATAAATGATGTGGGTCCAAAAGGACACGTCACGCACCAAGCAGGCAGAGATCAATCTTCATCTTCCTCGTACAGCTGATCCATAATCAGTGAATAAACGGTTTCCAGTTCATCTTCATCTTCGATAGCACAGAGGATCGGTTCGCCGCCTTCTTCCACGGATTTAAGAATGCTGACCTCTACATCGGCGGTATCATCATCCGTGGCGGGAGTCACTGCCAGATAAGTCTGGCCGTTGTATTCCAGAGAGGAAAGGATTTCCAATTCATATTCCGTGCCGTCTTCGTCCACAATGGTCATAAAATCAGAACCGTATTCGTTGGACATAAGTCAGTTCGCCTCCTGTGGTTTGAGATTATTTATATTTTAACCATTCGGTGCGTAAAAATCAAGAGGGAATCGTACGACAGGATCATATTCTGTATGATACATTATTATTACAATTATGCAGTGCGCCATTTCAGCTGCCGTGGGATCCGTATGCCGGGCTGTACCGCTAGTGTATGCAGGAAAGTGTGGTTTGATTACCGTTATTGTTTCCTGTATATGTTTACCGGTATTAAAATACAGATTTTGATGCAGCCGGTTGCTTTTTCTTCTGTGCTGTGTTACCTTAGTATATATCAAAAATGCAGGAGGCGCTATGGAACAGTATTACAGAATTGCGGGACTGACGGTCAAAATGGACAGCTTTGGCAGAACTGTTTCCCAGGCTGAACCGTATTTGTGTGAGCCCGGTGAACAGGTGGATGTACAGATCCGGTCTGACTGGAGGGCACTGCAGGAAAGACAGCCCCACCTGTCTGATGAAGACTGTGAATATCTGTGTACCGGCGGCAGCTTTTATTGCCAGCTGCTGAAACATGGCGGCTTATTGCTGCATTCTTCCGCTGTGGTGGTGGATGGCTGGGCGTATCTGTTTTCCGCCCCCTGCGGTACAGGCAAGTCTACCCATACCGGGCTTTGGCTGAAGAAATTTGGGGAGCGGGCATATATATTGAATGACGACAAGCCGGCACTGCGGTTGGAAGACGGTGTATGGTATGCCTACGGTACACCCTGGAGCGGAAAAAATGATATCAGCGCCAACAGGCGGGTTCCGCTTGCGGGCATTGCCATGGTGGAACGGGCTGGGGATAACCGGATCGAACCGTTTGGAGGGGCGCAGGCTGTTTTTGCGCTGTTGGAGCAAACGGCCCGTCCTGCAGACGGAAGTCTTCGGGGCAAGCTTTTGGATAATCTGGATAAACTGTTAACGCAGGTGCCGGTATGGAAGCTGCATTGCAATATGGATCCGGATGCGGCATGGGTATCATACAACGCCATGTGCGCCAATAAACAGAAAGTGTAAAAGAGGGGGGATCTCGGGAGAGATGCCCCCCGGTTGCTGTCATAAATCGTTAAGAGAATATTAAAAAAATAGTACTTTCGTTTTTGTATTGGGTATGCTATAATGATATGAACAATGGTATGCGCATATAAGCTTTTTGCCATACATACCGAAAGGTATTTGTGATGGAGGTAATACTATGTCTGAGCAAAAGAAGAAACGGGTCAAAAAATCCAGACAGGAATGGAAGCCCAATTGGCTGCTGCGTCTGTTGTACCGTGTCTGGATGCTGGCCTTCACCGCGGCAAAAATTGCCATCGGTGCGGTGGCTACCGTGCTGCTGATTGGCGTGGTGTGCGGTTTTGTGTTTGTGGGAGTACTGGGTGACTTCCTGCAGGATGATATACTTCCCAATGCAGTCATGGATATGGAAGGTTACGACTATGACCAGACTTCCTATTTGTATTATGTGGACAGCAACGGGCAGATACAGGAGTATCAGAAGGTCTTTGCGGAAACCAGCAGCCAATGGGCGGATTACGAAGATATTCCCGAATATCTTATCAACGCTGCCGTCGCAATCGAAGATAAGCGTTTTAATGAGCATCAGGGCGTAGACTGGATCACAACCATAAAGGCTACGGCAAAAATGTTCTTTGGTGATTCCTCTGTGGGCGGTTCCAGTATCACCCAGCAGCTCATCAAGAATATTCTGCTGCAGGAGGATGACAGTGCTGACGATGTCACCGTACAGCGTAAGGTGATGGAGATCTTCCGGGCAATCCAGTTCGAAAAGAGATACGATAAAGAGGTCATTATGGAAATGTACCTGAATGTTATCTATCTTGGTCAGGGCTGTCAGGGTGTGCGCAGTGCTGCTGCTACCTATTTCGGCAAGGAGCTGGAGATGCTGAATCTGGCGGAATGTGCCAGTCTGATCAGCATTACCAACAACCCATCTCTGTTTGATCCCTACAGCAGCAACACCTTTGAGTACGAAGGTGAAGTAATGAACGGCATGCAGCGCAACCGCCACCGTCAGCTGCTGGTTCTGGGCGAAATGCTGGCACAGGAAATGATTACACAGGAAGAGTATGACGAGGCGGTCGCCTACGAGATCATGCTGAAAAATGGAATTGACGATGAAGATAAGCTGACCAAGTGTCCCAATGAAGCCTGCGGCTATGTGGATATTGCCCGCAATTTCGTAATTGAGGATGGCACACATTACTGCCCCCGGTGTACCACGCTGACACCGGTTGGAACCAGTGCCTCTCAGGATATCTATACCTGGTTTACCGATGTAGTTCTGGAAGATGTTGCCAAGGATCTGGCAGAGCAGAACGGCATGGCATGGAACTCCGATACCAAAAAGCTGTTGATGCATCAGATCCAGCTGGGTGGCTACCATATCTACACCACGTTGGATCTGGAAGTTCAGAATCAGGTGGATAAGATCTATACCGATCTGGATGAGATTCCCGATGTTCGCGGCGGCCAGCAGCTTCAGTCTGCGATTGTAATCATTGATAACCGCACCGGCGATATTGTGGCTTTGGCCGGCGGTGTTGGTAAAAAGGAAGGCTTTGACGATTGGAACCGGGCCACTGACGCAGAGCGCCAGTCCGGCTCCTCCATTAAGCCGCTTGCGGTATACGGCCCTGCTTTTGAACTGGGTACAATCACACCGGCAACGGTCGTTAAAGATCTGCCGCATCACTACGAAGGCCAGTCACCCTATCCGCTGAACGATACCAGAAAATATGAGTATCAGCGTACGGTGTATATGGGTATCGTCAAGTCTGTCAATGCTATTTCCGCCAACACACTGGACATGATCGGCATCAATTACTCCTATGATTATGCCAAGCATAAGTTCAACCTGTCTACACTGGTGGACAGCTATGTGGATTCCAAAGGAGAGGAACACACGGATATTGATATGGGTCCCTTGGCTCTGGGTGCCCAGACATGGGGTGTAACGGTTCGGGATATTACCAACGCATTTGCAGTGTTGGCCAACGACGGTGTTTACCGTGAGGGCAGAACCTATACCAAGGTTTATGACAGCGACGGAAATATTGTTCTGGACAACACGCAGGATACCTGGGAAGTTCTGGGTAAAAAGGCGGTAGACTACACCAACTACTGTCTGTCCGAGGCTACCCGCTACGGCACCGGAACCATTGCAAAGGTCTACGGCATCGATACCGCCGGTAAGACCGGTACCACCAGCGACAATATGGACCGCTGGTTCTGCGGCTTTACCAATTATTACACCGCCTGTGTATGGTCCGGCTTCGATACCCCTGCGGACATCAAGGCATCCACCAACCCCTCTGCCGTACTGTTTAACAAGGTGCTGGAGCCGCTGCACGACGATAAAAAGAATGTGAGCCTTTATGATAAGAGTGCCATGCGGGAAGTTTCCATTTGTCTGGATTCCGGTAAATTGGCTACCGAGGCCTGTGAAAAGGACTGCCGTATCGGCATAAAGGTGGATGGCAGTACCGATGTGATCACCAGCCGTGTGGAAAAGGTGAAGGTCTACAAAGAAGATATGCCCAAGGATAAGTGCGATAAGCATGTTGAGATGGATTATTGCACTGTGGGACAGGGCGTGGCAACAGAATACTGTCGGCATTTTGCGGCGGTGGATACTACAGTGGTGATCGAGAAAAAATCTCTGGTCAAGCTTACGCTGGAACAGACAGAGGAAATGCAGAAAGCGGCAAAATACAAGCTGTGGCCCCAGTACACTATGGATTGCTATGTGTATCTGGTGGATAAGTACGGTAAGGATGCTGTGTTTACCGGCTTCAAAAAAGATGTGGTAAATAAAGACAATACTCCCTATATGGTGTGTCAGCTGCATACACAGCAGACCTGGGAGGAGTATTTGAAGCAGAATCCTGATTTGCCGACGGATCCGACCGATCCGACCGATCCTTCTGCGCCTACCAATCCGTCCAATCCTGAATTCCCCGATATCTCGCTTAATGGCTGATAAACAAGGAGATAGAAATGATTTGGATTTCCGATGAATGGAAAGAATATGAAGTTCTGGACACTTCAAACGGTGAACGCCTGGAGCGGTGGGGCAAGTACCTGCTGGTGCGGCCGGATCCGCAGGTGATCTGGGATACGCCCCATACGGATCCGGGCTGGAAAAGGTATGATGCCCGCTATGTTCGCTCAGCCACAGGCGGCGGCCATTGGACGGAGCATCATTTGCCGGAACGGTGGCAGATCCGGTATAAGGACTACCTGACCTTTAATGTAAAACCCATGAATTTTAAGCACACCGGCGTATTTCCGGAGCAGGCTGCCAACTGGGATTTTATCCGGGAAAAGGTAGCTTCTGCCGGACAGCCGGTGCGGGTACTGAATCTGTTTGCCTACTCCGGTGGTGCAACGCTTGCCGCTGCCGCAGGCGGAGCGGAGGTGTATCATGTGGATGCATCCAAGGGTATGGTGGCCTGGGCCAAGGAAAACGCCCAGTCCTCCGGCCTGGCAGACAGACCGATCCACTGGATCGTGGATGATTGCGCCAAGTTTATTCAGCGGGAGATCCGCCGTGGCCGCCGGTATGACGGCATCATCATGGATCCTCCCAGCTATGGCCGGGGACCCAGCGGCGAGATCTGGAAAATGGAAACCAGCTTCTATCCGTTCCTGCTGGAGGTAGGCAAGCTGCTGACCGATAATCCCCTGTTTGTGATTATCAATTCCTATACCACCGGGCTGGCACCCTCTGCGGTGGGCTATGCGTCGGATGTCGTATTTGGCAGCATCCGGGGCGGCAGTACTGCGGTAGGGGAACTGGGACTTCCGGTGCGCTCCACCGGCCTGATGCTTCCCTGCGGCGCAGCAGGCAGATGGACACCTTGAGTAACCGCTGATTAAATCGTCTGCGGTTATTGACGGATCTTTTGGCCCAACTTTGCAGTTCATAAAACATGAAATACACAAAGTATTCCTTTGTTTTCTGAACTTTAATTTGTGCCAAAATCTCTCGCCATTAATTCTTGCCGATTGAATCATCGGTTACTTGAGCAACCTGATTGGAGGAAATCCTTTGAGTACAGCAATCCGCGTTGAGCATTTGGAATACAGCTATCCGGGCGTGGATAACACGCCCGGCGTTGCCGTATTTAAGGATCTGAGTCTTACTGTGGAAGAAGGCTCTTTTGTGGCGGTTTTGGGCGGTAACGGCTGTGGAAAATCTACCCTTGCCAAGCATTTTAATACGATCCTGCTGCCCTGCGGCGGCAGCGTGTCTGTGTTCGGAATGGACACATCCGACGAGGAAAAGCTGATACAGATCCGCCGAACGGTGGGTATGGTTTTTCAGAACCCAGATAATCAGATCGTAGCAAACGTAGTAGAAGAGGATGTGGCTTTTGGCCCGGAAAATCTAGGTATTGCCAGCCCCGCCATTCGCAAACGTGTGGATGAAGCGCTGAAACAGGTGGGGATGTATGAATACCGGGAACATGCGCCCCATCTTTTGTCCGGCGGACAGAAGCAGCGTGTAGCCATTGCAGGTGTAATCGCCATGGAGCCGAAATGCATTGTTCTGGACGAGCCTACCGCTATGCTTGATCCGAAGGGCAGGCGGGAGGTCATGGATACCGTTATGAAGCTGAACCGTGACAAGGGCATTACAGTGGTATTGATTACCCACCATATGGATGAAGCGGCAAAAGCCCAGCGGGTGATTGTGCTGCATAAGGGGCAGGTGGCCCTTGACGGTACACCAGGTCAGGTTTTCTCACAGGTAGAAAAGCTGCACAGCATTGGTCTGGCAGCACCGGATACCGTGGAGTTGTGCTGGGAACTGAACAAACATGGATTTACATTGCCGCTGGAGCGGCTTGATACAGAGGAATGTGCGCAGGCACTTTATGATGCGATAAAGACCTGACCCACAGGAGGAAGAGAAAGTGGAACCTGTTTTGGAGGTTAGAAACCTACAACATATTTATAGCCCGGGAACACCCTTTGAGCATGTGGCCTTGAAGGATGTGTCTTTTGCGGTGGAACCGGGTGCATTTATCGGCGTGATTGGTCACACCGGCTCCGGCAAATCCACCCTGATGCAGCATTTGAACGGTCTGCTGAAACCCACCGGCGGCAGCATCCTGCTTGACGGCAAGGATATCTGGTCGGATAAGGCATTGACCCGGCAAAGCCGTTTTAAGGTGGGACTGGTATTCCAGTATCCGGAGTACCAGCTTTTTGAAGAGACTGTTTACAAGGATATTGCATTTGGCCCTAAAAATATGGGACTCGCCAAGAATGAGGTGGACCGCCGCGTGCGGGAAGCTGCCGGATTTGTAGGTATTTCCGAGGCCCAGCTGCAGGTATCGCCCTTTGACCTGTCCGGCGGACAGAAGCGCCGGGTGGCCATTGCGGGCGTGATCGCCATGGAACCGGAGGTGCTGATTCTGGACGAGCCCACCGCAGGCCTTGATCCAGAGGGTAGGGAAGAGATCCTTTCCAATATTGAAAGTTACCGCAAAGCGAAAAACGCTACCGTTATGATGGTCAGCCATTCCATGAGTGATGTTGCCCGTTTGGCTGGCCGCCTTCTGGTGATGAATAAGGGAAGTCTCGTTATGGACGGAACGCCCAAGGAGGTATTTTCTCATGCAAAGCAGCTGTTGGATATGGGACTGGATATTCCCCAGATTACCCATGTCTTTATGAAGCTGCAGGAAATGGGGCTGCCTGTAGAGCAGGTGTATACACAGGAGCAAGCTGTGGCGGAACTGACTGCCTTGAGGGGAGGGTGCGCCCATGCTTAAGGATATTACACTGGGCCAGTATTTCCCGGGAAATTCTCCTGTACACCGTCTGGATCCCCGCACCAAGCTGATTATGCTGGTGGTATATATCGTAGCGCTGTTTACGGCATCAAGCTGGATTTCCTACGGTCTTGTATTTGCTTTTCTGGCAGTGACCATCGCAATTTCCACGATCCCGCTGAAGTCCATCGTCAAAGGTATGAAGCCGCTGGTATTCATTATGGTCTTTACCGGCGTTCTGAACCTGTTCTTTACAGCCGGCCAGAATCCGCTGGTGTCATTCTGGGGGATTACCATTTACTGGGAAGGTCTGGAGCGGGCGTTCTTTATGGTAGTAAGAATTTTGATGCTAATTACCGGAACCTTCCTGCTGACCTATACCACATCTCCCATTGCACTGACGGACGGTCTGGAGTCGCTGCTGGGACCTTTGAAGAAAATAAAGCTGCCGGTCCATGAGCTGGCTATGATGATGTGCATTGCCCTGCGTTTCATTCCCACATTGATCGAGGAGACGGACAAGATCATGTCTGCCCAGAAGGCAAGAGGTGCGGATTTTGAAAACGGCAATTTAATGCAGCGGGTAAAAGCGTTGGTTCCGATTCTGGTGCCGCTGTTTATCAGCGCGTTCCGCAGAGCCGACGAACTGGCCACCGCTATGGAGTGCCGCTGCTATCAGGGCGGCGAAGGCCGTACAAAAATGAAACTGCTGCGCTACAGGCTGGGCGATCTTAAGACCTTTGGCATCGGCACGTTCCTGCTTGCGGCTGTCATCACCCTGGCCACCTTTGGCCTGTGAGGTAACTATGCGCAATATTGCATTGTTTTTGACTTATGAGGGTACTGCCTACCATGGCTGGCAGATGCAGAAAAATCTGCCAACCGTACAGCAGACGCTGGAAAAGGCCATTGCCATGATTGTGGGCCACGAGACCCATGTGACTGGCTGCGGCCGAACCGATGCGGGTGTGCATGCAAGATGTTATGTGGCCAATTTCCGTACCACCTCCACGATTCCGGTGGACCGGCTGCCCTATGCGCTGAATACCCACCTGCCGGTGGACATTGTGGTGACAAAGGCATTTGAGGTCCACGATGGCTTTAATGCCATCGGCTCCTGCGCAAAAAAGGAATATACCTATACCATCTACAATTCCAGACTGAAAGATCCGTTCTATGTGAACCGGGCATGGTTTTATCCGAAGCATCTGGATGAAAAGATTATGCAGGCAGCAGCCAGTCAGTTTGTGGGCACTCATGATTTTGCTGCGGTTCGCAGCGTGGGTACGGATGTAAAATCCACCATTCGCACCGTATACTATTATAATGTGGAGCGGCGGGGAAACATAATTGAGCTGAAGGTATGTGCCAACGGCTTTTTGTACAATATGGCGCGGGCCATGGCAGGCACTGTGGTCTATGCGGCGGAGGGGAAGATTGCACCGGAGAGAATCGGACAGATCCTTGACTCCGGTAACCGCACCGCTGCCGGCCCTACTGTACCGCCTGGTGGATTGTACATGACCCACCTGTGGTACGATGACGGCATTGCCAAATTTGAATGCCCCGACGAAAATTCATAATTTATTATTCCATTTGCATTGCTTTTGTGGTATCCTACCACAAAAGCAATTTTCCCTGACGAAAGGTCGTGAGTGAGTATGCAGCCTAAGATGTGTACCAAATGTAAGAAAAATATTGCGGTGGTTTTCATCACAAGAGTGGAAAACGGCGCTGCCATGAATGAAGGCTATTGCCTGAAATGTGCCCGCAGTCTGGGCCTGCCCCAGATTGATGCTGTGGTAAAGCAGATGGGTTTCTCGGAAGAGGATCTGGATAATCTGACCGATGAAATGAGCAGCATGTTCGGTCAGTTGGATGGCAGCGGCCCGGAAGAGGACGAAATGGACAGCCAGACTGCCACATTTCCTCTGCTGAATCAGATGTTTGGTTCTGCGGGAAAGCAGGAAAAGTCTGATCTGCCTGCTAAAAAGGAAGAGCCAGCTAAAGAGCAGGAAAATCCCAAGGGCAAGTCCAAAAAGCATAAATTTTTGGACAGCTACTGCATGGATCTGACCGGCCGGGCCAGAGAAGGCAAGCTGGATAAGGTGATCGGTCGGGATGTGGAAACCGAGCGTGTGATTCAGATTCTGAACCGCCGCCAGAAGAACAATCCTTGTCTGATCGGTGAACCGGGCGTAGGTAAAACAGCTATTGCCGAAGGCCTTGCCCAGCGGATCGCTGCCGGCAATGTTCCTTATAAGCTTCGTGACAAAGAAGTATTCCTGCTGGATCTGACGGCACTGGTAGCCGGCACTCAGTTCCGCGGCCAGTTTGAAAGCCGTATGAAGAGCCTGATCACCGAAGTGAAGGCCTGCGGCAACATTATTCTGGTGATCGATGAGGTCCACAATCTGGTGGGCGCAGGCGATGCGGAAGGTTCTATGAACGCAGCTAATATTCTGAAGCCTGCCCTGTCCAGAGGGGAAATTCAGGTCATCGGCGCCACTACCTTCAATGAATACCGCAAGCATATTGAAAAGGACGCAGCTCTGGAGCGTCGTTTCCAGCCTGTATCCGTAGCAGAGCCTACCATTGAGGAGGCCTGCCAGATCATGCAGGGCATTGCCAAGAATTATGCTGAATTCCACAGTGTAAGCATTTCTCCGGAAATTGCCCGGCAGTGTGTCATTTTGTCGGAGCGGTATATTACCGACCGTTTTTTGCCGGATAAGGCCATCGACCTGTTGGATGAAGCCTGTTCCGATCTGAACCTGCGGTGTAAGGAGATCTCCCAGCTTGCGGAGCTGAAAAAGGAGCGGGACGATTACGAGATGGAACTGCGTATGCTCAACGAGGATACGGAGAATCAGAACTACGAGCGCCTTGCCATTATCCGCAGCAAGCTGTGCAAGCTGGCAGAGCAGATCGAGGAACTGGATAAGCTGCCCGCCCCTGCGGTTACTATGGAGAATCTGGCCCGGATCATTGAACTCTGGACAAAAATACCAGCCAGCAAGATTAAGGCTCAGGAATATCAGCAGATCAAGGGGCTGGGTGACCGGCTGAAGGAGCATATTGTAGGACAGGATGAAGCTGTAGAGGCAGTTGCCAAGGCTATCCGCAGAAACCGTGTGGGTATCAGCCCCAAGAAGCGGCCTGTTTCCTTTGTCTTTGTTGGTCCCACCGGCGTAGGTAAAACGGAACTGGTCAAGTGCCTTGCCAATGACATGTTTGATTCCGTGGATTCCCTCATTCGGCTGGATATGTCCGAGTATATGGAAAAGCACACGGTATCCAAGCTGATCGGCTCACCTCCCGGCTATGTAGGCTACGACGAGGCAGGTCAGCTGACCGAGAAGATCCGCCGCAAGCCCTACAGCGTGGTGCTGTTTGACGAGATCGAAAAAGCCCATCCGGATGTACTGAATGTACTGCTGCAGGTGCTGGATGACGGACGGATCACCGATGCTCAGGGCAGACAGGTAAATTTTGAGAACTGCATCATTGTGATGACCTCCAATGCCGGTTCCGAGGGCCGTGTAGGCGGTCTGGGCTTCGGCAGAACCGATCAGGACATGGTGAAGGACAAGACCATGAAGGCACTGAAGGAGTTCCTGCGTCCGGAGTTTATCAACCGTGTGGATGAGATCATTACCTTTAACCACCTGTCGGAAGAGAATTTTATGGGTATCGCCGATATTATGCTTCGGGAACTGCGGGAAAGCCTTGCAGGCCGGGGACTGGACTTCACTTGGGATGACAGCGTAAAAACCTATCTGGTGCAGGAAGCCTACTCCGTGACCTATGGTGCCCGGAATCTTCGCAGAACCATCCAGCGCAGGCTGGAGGATCCCATTTCCGAGATTATCATCGATTCCTTTGAAGCCCCTGTTGCCGCCATTCATGCGACTATGGAGGACGGACAGCTTAAAGTGAACGTAAAATAAAAAATAACCACCGGCGGTGACGCAGTTTGCGCACCAGCCGGTGGTTATTTTTTATTTATTTCTCCCAGTAATCATAAAAGTTATTATAAAACGGTTTGAATATTTCACTCAATTCGTCATAGGAAAGATGTTGGTTTTCTCGCCTGCTTGAGTCACCGGATTTGTTTGACATTTTGTCTATGATACATCGAAGGCCTTCTGCTATGGCCTGTATGTCGTCCGTGCTGTATGTGCCCTCTAGGAGTCGATCGGCAATTTGTTTGAAAATACCTGGCGGAGCATAATAAAACGATTGATTCGATTCTTGAAAACGAATGGCACAAATTGCATCCAACCGTATCAAGTCTTCATATAAGCCAGAAGATTGTGGAATGTTACTGGTCTCTTGTTTACTTAAAACATCTTCAATATCCCACAGTAAAAAGTACGCTTCGTTTATAAATAACACTTTTTCGCGTTGGTGATCAGAAATATTGATAATAATCACAACTGACATGCAAAGAATAATTACCAGTTGTATCGCGATAATACACCGGATGAACTTTGGATTTTTCATATGAATCACCACACAGGATCGTAAACACTATAAATAAAATTGTATCTAACTATTAATTAATACTTTAATTACGATAAATCATCTGACTCACCTCCTTGATTGCTTTTATATTGGTATTATAGCATAATATTTATTGTGCGTCAATTGCAAATTTTATTAAGGAATACAAAAGCTTTATACAATTAATATAATATTACTGAGTGGAGCGATGTGCGCCGGTGGATAGAGGGGAAAGCATATCCGTATTCTGGCAAGCACCTGCGATAAGGAAGGCAATTTGACTTAACAAATGCAGGAATAATAAGAATGGCAATAAAAGTTCCGGGAGGCAACTGCCTCCCGGAATTGAGACTGTCAAAAAAACGTGTCATTGCGAGCCAGTGCGCACACTGGCGTGGCAATCTCCCGGATTTTCAAACTTTTCTTTACGAAAAACGGCACTTTTTACTTCTATTTAGGGGATCGCCACACCAGTCTGAGGGCTGGTTCGCGATGACATTCGATTTTAGGGCTTTTTTGACACGCTGGGTTCCGGGAGGCTGGGCCTCCCGGAATTTTTACATGTCAAATTCGTTAGTCAGTTTATCGGAAATCTTCCATGCGGCGTTTTCTACCTTGTTGGCGGCTTTGGCGGCCAGACGGCGGGTAGGATTGTTCCGGGGCATGGCCAGAATCGCCACCGCGCCTGCGGCTGCACCCACGCCCAGCGTGATTGCCCATCCTTTTAAATGCATAAAACTCCCTCCCTTCGACATTAGTATGCCCCAACCCAAAAAAATCACTTATGGAAAGGTTTCTCTGCTTGCGCCTTCCAAAAGTTGTGATATAATAGGCGTATAAGGGGAAAAGGAGGCGTTTTTATGTCCGTTGATAAGCTGCAGGAGAAGATCCGCAAACTGAAAAATCCGTCTGTTTTGGATCTGCGTGTGAGCGCTGAGCAGGTCCCGCCGCATCTGTTTTCAAACGTGTCAAGCTACGCTGCTGCATACAAAAGCTACTGTGAGGCGCTGCTGGATGCGTTAAAGGATACCGTTCCTGCTGTGCGGTTCAGCTTTAACAGTTTTGCACTGATGGGGCCGGAAGGACTGGAAATGCTGCCTGTTTTACTGGAACAGGCAAAAGCAATGGGCTATTATGTGCTTCTGGACGGACCGGAAAGCTTTTCCAAAACCGCTGCCCAGATGGCATCAGAAGTGGTGCTGGCACTGGCCTGCGACGGCGTGGTGCTGTCAGCGTATGTGGGCAGCGACTGCCTGAAGCCCTATGTCCAGAAACTGAAGGACAGTGAAAAGAGCCTGTTTATGGTGATCCGTACCGCAAACAAATCAGCCTCGGAGCTGCAGGAGCTGATGACCGGATCCCGGCTCATGTACATGGCGGCAGCGGATGTGGCAAATCGGCTGGGAGAGCCGTTGGTTGGCCGTTGGGGGTATTCCCAGATCGGGGGCGTGGGAGCTGCCACATCGGCAGACAGTCTCCGGGCCTTGCGCAGCAAGTACAAGGGCATGTTCCTGCTGGTGGACGGCTATGACTACACCAATGCCAATGCGAAAAATTGCAGCTTCGCCTTTGATAAGCTGGGCCATGGTGCGGTAGTCTGTGCCGGACGTGCCATCACTGGCGCGTGGCTGGCAGAGGATGACGATGGAACCCGATTTGTGGAGTTGTCTTTGCAGGCTGCGGAGCGCATGAAGAAAAACCTGCTGCGCTATATTACAGTATTATAAAAAGAGTCGGGTTTTACCCGACTCTTTTTAATGATTAAGACATGCCACCGTTGCCGGAGCCACTCTGATTACCACCACTGGAACCTTGACCGCCGTTGGAACCTTGGCTGCCGCCGGTTGCGCCGGGGGTAGTGGGATCCACACTGGGATCAGGAATGTTGGTATCCAGCGTAGGATCAATCATGGGGCCGGTAGGCATAATGGTGGGCGCGGTAGTAGGCGGAGTAGTGGGCTTAACGGTAGGTGCGGTGGTGGGAGCTGTGGTAGGTGCGGTTGTGGGCTCGTTCTTTCGGCCGCAGGCGCACAGCGCCAGAGTAAGGACAAGTACAAGGGCTAATATAGCAAACTTTTTCATATGAATCCTCCTGTTTTTCTTGTTGCAAATCTATTATTTCCTGTTGTACGTTATTTAGACTGGAATTTTCTGTAAAAACATATGAAAAAAATGATAGGCATTCATAAAATAAAGCATTGCTATTTTTTGCTGTTTCCTGTATAATGATATGGAAATAATTGAAACAAAGGAGATATTCTTTATTATGAAGAGGCTCGCTGTTAAAAAAGGCGTAGAGTGCATGGCATGTCTGGAGTGCGTCCGTGCCTGCTCCGTCGCTTTCTACAAGGAATTCAATGAAGATCTGTCCTGCATCCGTATCGTGGCAAAGGGCGCAGGCGCTAAGCCCATGACCTGCATCCAGTGCGGCAAGTGCGAAAAGGTCTGCGAGGCCGGTGCCATCACCCAGAATCCCAAGACCGGTGTGTACATGATCAATAAGAAGCTCTGCACCTCCTGCGGCAAGTGCGTGGAGATCTGTCCCATGAAGGTCATGGTCGCACCTGCGGAAGGTCCCACTACCAAGTGCATTGCCTGCGGTATCTGCGTAAAGGCCTGCCCCATGGAAGTTCTGGAAATTGTGGAAAAGTAAGTTTTATACATAAAAAGCAGCCGGATTTTCCGGCTGCTTTTTGTATAAAGAAAACCACGCGTTAGACGCGTGGTTCAATAGAGCCTATGGCGGCGAGTAAAAATCCCTGTTAAGATTATAGGTGCGGTCCGCCAACTGCACAAATAATCAAAACAGGGAGGCACTCATATGAGTATGA
>JAZNPV010000013.1:0-17787 GCA_045589835.1 Faecousia sp. | reverse complement strand
ATGTTACCGCCGTGAAAGGGCGGTGTCTTAACCGCTTGACCAACGGGCCTGGTAGCGGCGACCTGATTCGAACAGGTGACATACCGGGTATGAACCGGCTACTCTACCAACTGAGTTACGCCGCCATGGGTGGTCAAAATTCCGACATTGCCGAAATCAGCTTTCTTATTATATACAGCACATTTATTTTTGTCAAGGGAAATCTTCGTATTTTTCCGGAAATTTTTGGAGATGCTAACAGCTAGAGGTGGTTCATGTGAAAATCTGGAAAAAAATGCTGCTGTTTGTACTGGGCGGCTGCGGCTATATGGGACTGGAGTGTCTGTGGCGGGGCTGGAGCCATGGCAGCATGTTTCTGGCTGGTGGAACCTGCTTTCTGCTGCTGGGAAAACTGAACAGAACCCGGCCCCGACTGCCGTGGCCCCTTCGGGCGCTGACCGGGGCTATGGTCATCACATCCGTGGAACTGCTGGCGGGCCTGCTTGCCAACCGTGAATATCAGGTCTGGGATTACCGCCGGATGCCCATGAACTTCTATGGGCAGGTGTGCCTGCCGTTTTCCCTGCTCTGGATCCCGGTCAGTCTGGGTGCCATGTTTTTATATGAGATCCTTGACCGGCAGATCAGTCCGGAAAAATGAGACCATATGGCCTTGCGCGTATGGGCTGGGGAATCAGTTCATTGTGCCCTGGGAGCGGCGGAACAGCTCTCCGATCCGGCTGCGGAGGGCTTCTGCCTCCGGTGTATGGGCAGTTCCCTGTGTTTCGATCCACTGGGCAGATGCCTGCTGGGCCTGCTTCAGAGTCTGCAGGTCGCAGCTTAAATTGGCCACCCGGAATACAGGCAGGCCCGACTGCCGGGCACCGAAGAAATCACCGGGGCCACGCAGCTGCAGATCCTCCTCGGCAATCTTAAAGCCGTCGGTGGTCTTGCACAGGGCCTTCAGCCGCTGCAGGGTTTCCGCATTTTTACTGTGGGAGGTTAGAACGCAATAGCTTTTCGCCTTACCACGACCCACCCGGCCCCGAAGCTGGTGAAGCTGGGACAGGCCAAACCGGTCCGCATCCTCAATGACCATCAAGGTAGCATTGGGTACGTCAACACCCACCTCAATCACGGTGGTGGCCACCAAGATATCGGCTTCGCCCTTTGCAAAGGCGGACATAATCGCCTCTTTATCAGACCCCTTCATCTGACCGTGGAGCAAAGCCACCCGTAGATCCGGGAACACGGTTTTCTGCAAGGTTTCCGCCCACGTTTCGGCAGCTTTCAAGTTCAGCTCCCCATTCTCTTCCACCGCAGGACACACCACGAAACACTGGTGGCCATCGGCCACGTGCCGGCGGATAAAAGCGTTGATCCGGGGACGATAGCTTTCGTTTACAAGGAACGTATCCACAGGCTCCCGGCCGGGGGGCAGTTCATCCAGTATGGACACTTCCAGATCACCGTACATCAACAGCGCCAGCGTTCTGGGAATGGGTGTTGCAGACATGACCAGAATATGGGGGTCTTCCCCCTTGGCAGACAGCTTTGCCCGTTGGCCTACGCCGAAGCGGTGCTGCTCGTCGGTGATTACCAGTCCCAGATCCCGGAAAACCGTGGTATCAGACACCAGCGCGTGGGTGCCGATCACAAGGTTTGCCTGACCATCTTCAATGGCTGTCCGGGTCACCTGCTTTTGCTTGGGGGTCATGGAGCCGGTCAGCAAACACACCTGGATCCCCAACGGTGTCAGCAGCTTGGACAGGGAGGCGTAATGCTGCTCTGCCAGAATTTCCGTGGGCGCCATCAGCGCCGCCTGTTTTCCGTTTTTCACGGCTAAGTAGCCTGCGGCGGCGGCCACCATGGTCTTACCGCTGCCTACATCGCCCTGCACCAGCCGGTTCATGGGGCTGGCTTTGCCCAGATCTGCCGCGATCTCCCCGATGGCCCGCTGTTGGGCTCCGGTCAGGGTAAAGGGCAGCGCTTTATAAAAGGCGGAAAGATCCAAAGCCCTATAAGGTGCGGTCTTTTTGCCGGCTCTTGCAGCCCGCATCAGGCTCAGGCCTGCGGAAAATACGAAAAATTCTTCAAAGATCAGCCGCTTTTTCGCCATCTCCGCCTCCTCCATGGAGGACGGCTCGTGGATGGCGTAATAGGCCCGGTCAGCACCCAGAATGCCATATTGCATCCGGACTTCCTCCGGCAGGATCTCCCGGGGCGGGTCGCAAATGCTGAGCGCCTGCCGCACCGCCTTTAAGATAGAGGCGTTGGAAAGACCGGCAGTCAGCGGATAAATGGGCAGTACCCGGCGGGTGGTCAGCGGGGAACTGTCCAGAGCCTCAAACACCGGGGAGGTCATGCTGTAGCCAATAAAGTCACCGGATACAGCGCCATAAAAAATATATTCCTTGCCGTACTGGAGCTGCTCGGTGGTGAATTTCTGATTGAAGAAGGTCAGATTCAGCCGGGCGGTGTGGTCGGCCACCTGCACCTTGGTAATGTCCAGGCCCTTGCGGATATGGGAAGTGCGGGGGGTGTTCATGACCATGGCCTTAAAGCAGGCAGGAACATCCGGCTGCAGCTTTTCAATGGTCACAAGCTTTGTGCGGTCTTCATAGGCTCTGGGGAAGTGGCAGATCAGATCCTCCAGCGTAAAAATATTCAGTTGGGCAAGCTGCTTTGCCTTGGTAGGGCCGACGCCTTTCAGAATCGTTACCGGATCGGAAAGCTTTGCCATGGAAACACCTCCTTTTTGCTTGATTATACCACAGTGTACACAAGATTTCAAATTTCAGTTTATCGTTCTGTTTAAGATTGCTGTCTCTCTCGCCCCCAGCGCTTGCGAGGGGGGTGCCCCGAAGGGGCGGGGGGGAGGCTTTTCTTGTGCTGCAACAGCTCCCCCAGTCTGCCCTGCGGGCATCCAGCCCTGCCGGGCCCGCGCCCCTTTTGTCCGCTTCGCGGACATTTTCCCCGCTAGCGGGGAAATCTGCCCTCATAAATGCGGGGGCCAAGATATGGATGCACTGTCTTACGACAGCACGTTAAATACAAATTTATAAAACCCCATATAATGAAAAAACTCCCTCCGGAAAAGTCGGAAGGAGATATTTTCAGAGAGATCAGGCCAGCTTGTTCAGCTGCAGAGTCATGCTGCTCTTCTTGCGGGCAGCAGTATTCTTGTGCAGAATACCGGTGTTGACTGCGTGGTCGACCTTCTTGACAGCCAGCTTGTAAGCGGCCTCGGCAGCGGTACGGTCGCCGTCAACCAGAGCAGCCTCAAACTTCTTCACAGCGGTCTTCAGAGCAGACTTTTCGGCCTTGTTCTTCTCATAAGCGATCTTAGACGAAATGACATCCTTCTTAGAGGACTTGATGTTGGGCATGGTCACACCTCCTGTTCTGTGTTTTAGCTCACGCGTTTGTCCATTATAGCGCCTATTCTCCAGAAAATCAATACCTTTTTTAAAAAATTTTGCATGAACAGCAGAGGAATCTCCCGTTTTTATCTCTTCGGTACATCAAAAAAAAGAAAAAACAAAAATAGACGGAAGGGACGCAAGGAAGAAAAAAGTTGTAAAAATTCCTGTCAAGTACTATTTTTTTCCACAGATTTTGACCAATTGGCGAAATGTTGACGAAAGAAAAAGAGGCAAAAAAGTCGCAATATGTCGAAAACACTTATGTAAACTAAAATGCATACATGCGGCGCATATGACCTGTGGAGAAGTCCTGTGGAAAAAGCTGTGGAGAATGTGGAAAACTATGGTTTATCAACAGGTATTTTCCCCTGTTCTTTGGGGGTCGGCTTGGGACAGGCCGGTGTATACACCGGTGTATACGGTCTGCTTTCCGGCAGTTACAGGCGGATTATGTAGCCATTTGAAAAGGTAATTTTACAGCCCAATTTTGCCGAAAAAGTTGGCAAAATTCATAAAGAGGTCTGCTTATGAGGGGCTTTGGCGAAGGGGGCTGCCAATTTTTTTGTTAGTTTTTAACAAAAAAGCAAACGGTATGATTTTCCTGCATCCGGAAATACTGAAAGCATCATCTGTAATCAGGAGGACCGCATGCAGGGTAAAGTAGAGATCTGCGGTGTGAACACCGCCCGGCTAAAAGTTTTGTCCCAGGCAGAGATGGATAATTTACTTTTAAAGGCGAAGGACGGTGATGAGGACGCAAGGCAAAAGCTGATCGAGGGCAACCTGAGGCTGGTGCTGTCCGTGATCCAGCGGTTTGACAAGCGGGGAGAGAATCCGGATGATCTGTTTCAGGTGGGCTGTATCGGCCTGATGAAGGCAGTGGCCAATTTTGATCCCACCAAACAGGTACGCTTTTCCACTTATGGTGTGCCTATGATTGCCGGAGAGGTTCGGCGGTATCTGCGGGATAATTCCGCGATCCGGGTGTCCCGGTCTATCCGGGATGTGGCCTATAAGGTGCTGCAATGCAAGGAGGCCATGCAGCTGCGGCTGGGCCGGGAACCTAGCATTGAAGAAGTGGCCCGGGAGCTGGAACTGCCGGTGGAGGATGTGTCAGAGGCGCTGGATGCGGTCTGCGCACCTATGAGCCTGTACGATCCGGTATATTCCGACGGCGGCGATCCGCTGACGGTGATGGATCAGGTCCGTGATCATAAGAATACCGATGAAAACTGGATGGAGCGGATCGCCCTGCGCAGTGCCTTTCAGGCGCTGGGAAGCCGGGAAAAGCAGATCCTGAGCTTGCGTTTTTATGACGGAAAGACCCAGATGGAGGTGGCCAATACCCTTGGCATCTCTCAAGCACAGGTGTCCCGTCTGGAAAAAAGCGCCATCAGCACCATGCGCAAGTCCTTCAGCGTTTCGTAAATTTGTATTTATTGCACAGTTTTGTTGTTGCGGGCACCAAAATGGCTTCCCCCGGGGGGAAGCTGTCGAGCGTAGCGAGACTGATGAGGAAAGCGGGCAACAATCTGAAAGTTTGCTTACTGTGGCAGACTTCTTCAATCTGCTGGTACACGCCGTTCCTCATCCGTCCCGGCTTGCGCCGGGCCACCTTCCCCCAGGGGAAGGTATATTGGCCTTACTGCAAACGGAGCTACAAACTGAAATTTGTAACGCATATCCCAGTTGTGTTCCGCATAGACTTACACAAACAAGATTTGGGGGGCTGGGTATGGGTACGAAGTTTACAGACCTGCACTGCAAGGAGGTCATCTGTGTATGCGATGGGCGGCGGCTGGGCTTTATTGCCGATGCCCGGATCGAGGTGCCGGAGGGGAATATCGTAGCGATCATCGTACCCGGCCCCTGCCGGTTTTTCGGGCTCTGGGGCCGGCGGGACGATTATGTGATCCCATGGAACTGTATCCGCAGAATGGGGCCGGATATCGTACTGGTGGATGTGAAGCCCGATGAATGCCGGGTCCCCCGGGGAAAACTGGGTTTCCTCTTTTAGCGCGCAAATTTGTATTTATCGGTTAGTTAAGCAGAGAACCAAATGCCTTCCCCCGGGGGGAAGCCTTTGGTACTCCTACGCCAGTGCAACTGCCCGATAAACTGAAATTTACCACCCGGCCCGCAGGAAACTGCGGGCTTTTACTTTGCCGATGCATGCGGACGCTCTTCAAAATGGGCGCAGGCTTTTGCGTCCATGGTACGGCTTTTGATCCGGGGAAACACACAATGTCCGATGAAGGCTTCAAAATACTTTTCATCGAACCGCACATAATGCCTCACAAAATGGATGCATTGGGAACAGAGATATACTTGTTCTTGTTTTTTCATAATTCAGTCACCTCAAAAAACATAGTTCACAACAAATACACCGAAAAAGGCGTAACAAATATATTATTACACCGGATTCGGTGTTTGTCAATACATAAAATAAGATGTAAAATTTTTGTGATGAAAGAAAAGAAGCAGGTGTTTTTATGGAGATCAGAACAAGGCTATGTCAGATAAGAAAGCAAAAAGGACTTAGTCAATCTCAGGTGGCGGAGATTTTGCATACAACACAGCAGCAATACAGCAAATATGAAAGCGGTGCCCATGAGATTCCCGTACGGCATATTGTTACATTGTGCCGCTTTTATAAGATTTCATCCGATTGGCTGTTGGGGCTGACGGATCTGTAAACTGAACGCAGAAACCATGCTTTGACAGAGTGTTATTTTGCGTCATTGCGAGCCAGTTCGCAAACTGGCGTGGCAATCTCCTTAGGCTTTCGGAAACCTGCCGGGGATTGCCACGTCGGGCTTTGCCCTCCTCGCAATGACGTGTATTTTATGCAAGATACTTCGCAACCTGAAAAATGCGGAGGAAATCCGAAAAAAAGCGGAATATTCTTAAAAAAATTTGGAAAAACTACTTGCAAAATGGATTTCGTTCCATTATAATAGTTCGGCATGGGATTTTTCCCATAGTAATTAAACCACACACCCGGCGATTGCATCCCCACGTGTTCTTCGGAATGGGCCGTGCGAGATTGAAGCCGGGTGGAGGAACAAACAAAAAGGAGAAAATCAAAAATGGCTGTCGTATCTATGAAGCAACTGCTGGAGGCCGGTGTACACTTCGGTCACCAGACCCGCCGCTGGAACCCCAAAATGGCTCCCTACATCTACACCGAGCGTAACGGTATCTACATCATCGACCTGCAGAAGACCGTTAAGAAGCTGGAGGAAGCCTACAACTTCGTTCGTGAGATTTCCGCCAATGGCGGCAACGTCCTGTTCGTCGGCACCAAGAAGCAGGCTCAGGACGCTATCAAGGAAGAGGCTGCCCGCTGCGGCGGTTACTACGTCAACTCCCGCTGGCTGGGCGGTATGATGACCAACTTCCGCACCATGCGTTCCCGTATCGACCGTCTGGCTCAGCTGCGCAAGATGGAGGAGGACGGCACCTTCGCTATGCTGCCCAAGAAGGAAGTTATCAAGCACCAGGGCGAGATCGAGAAGCTGGAAAAGTATCTGGGCGGCGTTAAGGAAATGAAGAAGATCCCCGCTGCTTTGTTCATCGTTGACCCCCGCAAGGAGCGCAACGCCATCGCTGAGGCTCACAAGCTGAACATTCCCATCGTGGCTATCGTTGACACCAACTGCGATCCTGACGAGATCGATTACGTGATCCCCGGCAACGACGACGCTATCCGCGCCATCCGTCTGATCGCCGCTACCATGGCTAACGCTGCCATCGAGGGCCGTCAGGGTGAGGACGCTGTTGCTGAGCCCGCTGCTGAAGAGGCTGCTGCTGAGTAATTAACAATACTTTCTGTTATTGCGAACCAGTCCGCTCAACTGGTGTGGCAATCTCATAACTGATGGGGATTGCCACGTCGCTCCGCTCCTCGCAATGACACTAATATATTATTAGGAGGATAACAAAATGGCTTTTACTGCTCTGGATGTTAAGAAACTGCGTGAAATGACCAACGTCGGCATGATGGACTGCAAGGCTGCTCTGGCCGCTACCGACGGTGATATGGATAAGGCTGTTGACTGGCTGCGTGAGAAGGGCCTGGCTAAGGCTGCCAAGAAGGCTGACCGCATTGCCGCTGAGGGCGTTGCTCTGGCTACCGTGGTGAACGGTATCGGCGTGGTCATCGAGGTCAACTCCGAGACCGACTTTGCCGCCAAGACCGATGCTTTCCAGGATTTGGTCAAGAATCTGGCTACCGTAGTCGCTACCGATGCTCCCGCTGACGTAGAGGCTCTGAAGGCCTGCAAGTACCCCAACTCCGAGCTGACTGTTACCGAGATCCTGCAGGAGAAGGTTATGTCCATCGGTGAGAATATGCAGATCCGCCGCTTCGACCGGTTCGCTACCGGCACCAGCGTTGCTTACGTCCACATGGGCGGCAGCCACGGTGTTCTGGTCAACCTGGAAGCTGACGTTGACGCTACCGAGATCGGCAAGAACGTGGCTATGCAGATTGCTGCCATGAACCCCAAGTACTGGGACAAGTCTCAGGTTCCTCAGGCTGACATCGACAAGGAGCTGGCTGTTCAGGTGGCTCTGATGGACAACGATCCCAAGATGGCTTCCAAGCCCGCTGCCGTTAAGGAGAAGATCGCTGCCGGTAAGATCAACGCTTTCTTTAAAGAAAACTGCCTGCTGCAGCAGGACTTCGTCCGTTCCGACCTGTACAAGGGCGACGTGGCCGGCTACATTGCCGACGCTGCCAAGAAGCTGGGCGGTTCCGTTAAGTTCATCGATGCCATCCACTACATCAAGGGTGAGGGCATTGAGAAGAAGGAAGAGAACTTCGCCGCTGAGGTCGCTGCTCAGATCGCTGGCACCAAGTAAGAAACCCTTAAAAGTAAAATCCCCGACCGACCGGTCGGGGATTTTTGCAGCTTTAGCTTACTTTGTCAGTGTCTTGTTACGATAATTTATCTTTGGTGATTTTCGCTTTTTCGCCACCAAGACGGCTGCTTTTGAATATATGCAGTATATCATTGCCGTTGACAGGCTTTTGTATATATGCTAAAATGCACATGACAACTTGATAACCTGATCCGTGGCAGGCCCGGCGTACAGCTGCGCCTGCTGAACAAGATAATCGGGTGTGAATCCCGAACGGTACCGCCGCTGTGTAAGCTGAGGCGATTCTTTGGTGAAAACCGGTCACTGGATAATTTTCCGGGAAGGCTTGAATCGCTGCCGGGGCTGCAACCTCCCCAAGTAACCCTCAACCGTTACTGAAAGCTAAGTCAGAAGACCTACGGAGCAGATTCTCCTTCCTCTGCGTGCTACAGAGGATGCGTTTGTCGCGGAAAACCGGCCGTGGCGCAAGTTTGCGCTGCGGTATTTTTGTTTTTAGGAGGAAATTTTATGAGCAAGAAAAAACTGTTCCTGTCCGTTGCCGCTTTGGTGCTGGTGGTTGGCCTGCTGCTGGGCCTGTACTTTGCCACCCGTCCCCAGACCCAGGAGGGCACCAAGACCTTTACCGTTACCGTTGTCCACAAGGACGGCACCAGTAAGGACTTCACCTACACCTCGGATGAGGAGTTTGTGGGTACTGTGCTGCAAGCGGAAGGCCTGATCGAGGGCGAAATGGGTCAGTACGGCCTGTATATCAAAAAGGTGGACGGCGAGAAGGCTGTTTACGAGGAGGACAACGCCTACTGGGGCTTCTACATCGGCGATGAGTACGCCCAGACCGGCATCGACCAGACCCCCATCGAGGACGGCAAGGTCTATAAGCTGGTGTATGTCCCTGCATAACAATTGTTGCTGAAAAAGGTTGCAGCCGGCACCCATGATGGGTGCCGGCTTTTTCTAATGATAAACTCTACTGTTTGCACAAACACACGATTGATTCTACATGGGCACACCGGGGGAACAGATCTGCCGCCATGGCGTTTTGGACGCGATACCCCCGCTGCTTCAGCAGCGCCACGTCTCTAGCTAGCGTTGCCGGATCACAGGACACATACACGATCCGCCGGGGGGACATTTTGTGGAGTGCCTCAATGGTATCTGCGTTCAGTCCCTTCCGGGGCGGGTCTACTACGATCACATCCGGCTTAATACCTTTGGCTTCCAGCTCCAGCGCGGCCTTGCCTGCATCGCCGCAGAAAAACTCTGCGTTGGCGATGCCGTTTCGCTTGGCGTTGTCCCTGGCATCCTGCACCGCCTGCTCCACCACCTCCACGCCGATGACCTTGCCTGCGGCTTTGGCCATGGCCAGTGTAATAGTGCCTACGCCGCAGTACAGATCCAGCACCAGATCGTCCTTGGTGATCTGCGCCTGTGAAATGGCAGCCTCGTACAGCCGCTGGGCCTGATGGTGATTGACCTGATAAAAAGACCGGGGGGACAGCCGGAACTGCAGGCCGCACAGAGTGTCCTCAATATAGCCGGGGCCGTAGAGGGTGATGAATTCATCTCCCAGAATGGCATTGCCGGGGCGGGTATTCACCGCCAGCACCAGCGTGGTAAAGTCCTTAACCTTCTGCAGCCGCTGCAGCAGCTCCTCAACATGGGGCAGCTTCCGGCCGTTGACCACCAGACACACCAGAATCTGTCCGGACACCGCGCCACGGCGCACGTAAATATGCCGCAGCAACCCCTTCTGGGTCTGTTCGTCATAGATCGTCACCCGGTATTGGTTTACATAATCTATAACCAGCTCCTTGATCCGGTCAGTTTCCTCCGGCAGGATCAGGCAGCGTTCATTCTCCACCACCTGATGGGTGCCGGCTCTGAAAAAGCCCGCAAAAGCCTTGCCCTTTTTGCTGCTGACTGGATACTGAGCCTTGTTGCGGTAGCCGTAGCAGGAGGGCGCTGCCAGAATGGGGATCTCTTCCAGATTTTCGCCGCCGATCCGGTTCAATGCCTGCCGTACCCGGTCGGCTTTCAGCCGGGATTCCTCTTCATAGTCCATATGCCAGAAATCGCATCCGCCGCACAGCTTAGCCACGGGACATTCCCGGTTTACCCGGTGGGGGGATTTTTCCAGCAGTTCTGTGATCTTACCGGCTGCCCATGTTTTTCCTACTTTTTCAATCCGCACCAAGCAGCGTTCACCGGCAATGGCGTTGGGGATAAACACGGCGCAGCCCTCAATTTTGGCAACGCCCTGTCCCTCGGCGGTGTAGTCGGTAATGACCGCTTCGTAAATTTGATTCTTTTCTAACATTCGTTTACTTCTCCTGCAAGATGGTTTCCATGCCGATTTTTTGGGGCTGCATGCCCAGAGATTCATAAAAACGCATGGCACTTTCATTGCAGCTCCATACATTCAATGTCACATTGTAGCACTTGCGCATTTTGGCGTAACGGCAAATTTCCTCATAAATGGCCGTGCCGATGTGCTGACCCCGGCAGGTTTCATCCACGCACAGATCGTCGATGTACAGGGTAGTATGATCCGCGATCACCGGGTCATTCCGGTACTCCTTTATCATACAGAAGCCGTAGCCCAGCACCTTATTCTCCTCCACTGCCACAAAAATAGGGGTATCGGAAGATGACAGCATACTGAGCACCTGCGATGCACCATATTTTTGGGCATTGCTGCGGAAAATATCCGGTCTGCCCTCATGGTGAACCCGGCCCACCTGCCGCAAAAGGGTCAAAATTCCGGCTGCGTCTTTCGGCTGCGCAAAACGAATCTCCATGGTATTACCCCCAAGAAAGATATTTTGTTTATCATAGCACAAAAAAGAAGCAAGGTAAAGACTTGCTGCAGACGCAAAACAGATTGAGAATTGCAAAAATGCATGATATGATAGGCAAAAGGATGTGAATGTATGAATTATGTAAACTGCAAACTCTGTCCGCGGCAATGCGGTGTGGACAGAACCGCAGGCGAAACCGGCTTTTGCGGCTGCCCGGATACGGCCTTGGTAGCCAAGGCCATGCTCCACAAGTGGGAAGAACCGGCACTGGCAGGAAGCGGCGGCAGCGGTGCTATCTTTTTCGGCGGCTGCACCATGGGCTGCAAATTCTGCCAGAACCGGGCCATCAGCGCCCAGCCTACGGGCACGCCTACGGACGCAAAAGCCTTGCGGGAACTGATGGAATCGCTAATCGCCCAAGGGGCGGAGAATATCGATCTGGTCACCCCCACCCAGTTTCTGCCCACAATCATACCGGCACTGACACCCAAGCTGCCGGTTCCGGTGGTATACAACTGCGGCGGCTATGAAAGGGTTGAAACCGTTGAATCTCTCGATTCTCTGGTGGACATCTATCTGCCGGATATGAAATATGCGGACAGCGCTTTGGCAAAGGCCCTTTCCGGAGCAGAAGATTACTTCACTGTGGCCGCAGCCGCTATAAAAGCAATGGTGCGGCAGACCGGCCCTGTGCAATGGCGGGGAGACAAGATCATAAAGGGTGTCATTATCCGCCATCTGATCCTGCCGGGCTGTGTGGAAAATTCCCTGAAAGTTCTGGACTGGATCGGCGAGACTTTCGCTCCCGGTCAGGTGCTGGTAAGCCTCATGCGCCAGTACACCCCCATGGGTGGTTTGCCCACTCCCTTTGACCGGCCTATCACAGAAGAAGAATACCAGAGCGTGCTGAGCTGGATGTATCTGAACGATCTGGAAGGCTTTACACAGGAGGATTCCGCCGCAGATAAGATCTTTATTCCCGATTTTTAACATACTCATAGGACAATCATCATAATCTTTCTCAGAACAACTGGGAGGGATCGTTATGAAGCGGATTGGTTGTACCGTCATTGTTTTATGTTTTCTTTTTGGACTGCTGCCGGTAAGCGCCCGGGCGGCAAATATGGATATTCCGGCCAAAAGCGCATTGCTCATGGACGTTGCCACGGGCACGGTGATCTATGAGCAGGACTCCCACACCCCTTTGGCACCTGCCAGCGTGACTAAGGTGATGACCATGCTTCTCATCATGGAGGCCATCGACTCAGGGAAAATCGGCTGGGATGATACTGTCACCGCCTCGGAGGCTGCAGCAGCCAAGGGCGGCAGCCAGATCTATCTGAAGGTGGGAGAGACTATGTCCGTTTCGGATATGGTCAAGTCCATCGCCGTCAGCTCAGCCAACGACTGTGCCTGTGCCATGGCTGAGCATATTGCCGGCAGTGAAGCCGCTTTTGTAGACATGATGAACCAGCGTGCCAAGGAGCTTGGCATGAACGATACCCATTTTGTCAATTGCACAGGTCTTGACGACAGCGAGGAAGCCAAAAATCACAAAACCTCCGCCTATGATATTGCTCTTATGTCTAGAGAGTTGCTTGGTAATCATCCGGATATCAAAAAGTTTACCACCATCTGGATGGATACCGTGCGAAACGGCACCTTTGGCCTTTCCAATACCAATAAAATGGTGCGCTTTTACGATGGGGCAACGGGCTTGAAAACCGGTTTTACCTCCGGTGCCGGGTACTGTCTGTCCGCCTCCGCCTGCCGGGACGGCATGGAGCTGATCGCCGTGGTCATGGGGTGCGAAACATCCCCCAAGCGGTTTGCCGCCTGCAAATCCCTGCTGGATTACGGCTTTGCCAATTACGCACTGGCCGCACCGGAACTGACCCAACCATTGACTGTGCCGGTAAAGCTGGGTGTTGCGGATACGGTGACTGCAGTACCAAGTACACAGCAGGCTCTGCTGATCGATAAGGCTCAGAAAAACTCCGTGACCACACAGGTAGAGCTGGAGCCGGAAGTAGCTGCACCGGTCAGCAAGGGCCAGCGACTGGGTACCCTGTCCGTGAAAGCAGGAGAGCAGATACTGACTCAAATCCCGCTGGTGGCACAGGACGCAGTAGATCGCCTAACTTGGGGGCAGGTGTTCCTGCGGGTGCTGAAAAAGCTGTGCATGGCCGGTAACTAAATTTGTATTTATCGTACCAAAGGCTCCCCTTGAGGGGAGCTGTCAGCGAAGCTGACTGAGGGGTGAGGAAACCTTGCAATAACTGGCTTTTCACCCCTCCGCCCCTTCGGGGCACCTCCCCTAGAGGGGAGGCTTAGGCTGTACGAAAAACTGAAATTTGATATCTGCAGCAGCGCTGTGGGAATTGTTTCCAAAGCGATCCTTCCTTTCGACTTGACGGCATAAAAAAAGTGTGGTACTATAACGGCGTTCCCGCCGGCATGGTGGAATAGGTAGACACAAGGGACTTAAAATCCCTCGGAGTAAAATCCGTACCGGTTCGATTCCGGTTGCCGGCACCAATAAGCAAAAGGAGAGGCTTTAGCCTCTCCTTTTGCTTATTACGGTTAGGAAAACGGAATCGAACCCATAGCAGTGGAACTGTCCGGTGGACAGTTCCTGCCACCAGTGCAAACACTGGTGGCTACATTTATTTTCACCAACGGTGGAAATGCAAATCGATTCCGGTTGCCGGCACAAAATAACCGGAATCAACTCTTTAGCACCCCAAATACCAACGGCTGCTTTTATTCCCCCACGCGAAAATGCAAATCGATTCCGGTTGCCCCAATAAATTTGATCCGTCCCCCAACAGCGTTTGCCCTCATTGCTTCATACATCCTTAACATTCCCCGTCGCAATGGCAGAATTTTCCATTGCGACGGGGTGTTTTTTTCATTATAATCGAAAATTTTCAAAAACCGGTTGTAACTTTGCCAAAAATGATGTAAAATAGTACAACTGATATAATGCAGAAAATATGTACATCGCGTACTTTGGAGGATTTTAAATGGAAAAGCCTATTGTTTTGGTTATTATGGACGGTGTCGGCAAGGGTGACGGCGGCAGCGGCGATGCTGTAGCAGTCGCAAAGACCCCCACGCTGGACCGTCTGCTGGCAACCTGCCCCCATACTTACCTGAAAGCCCACGGCACAGCCGTCGGCCTGCCCTCCGACGAGGATATGGGCAACTCCGAGGTTGGCCACAATGCCCTCGGCTGCGGTCAGGTCTACTCTCAGGGTGCAAAGCTGGTTGGTGAGTCTATTGAAAACGGCACCCTGTTCGCATCCGCCACATGGATTGATTTGGTAAATAATGCGAAGGAAGACAAGGCCATGCATTTCATCGGTCTGCTGTCCGATGGCAACGTCCACTCCAACATCTCCCACCTGATCGCCCTGCTGAAGCAGGCTAAGGCTGAAGGCGTGAAGAAGGCCTACTGCCACATCCTCCTGGATGGCCGTGCCGTGCCTGCCACCTCCGCACTGGAGTATGTGGGTCAGCTGGAAACTGTTCTTGCCCAGCTGAACGAGGACGGCTGCGATTACGCCATCGCATCCGGCGGCGGCCGTATGCAGGTCACCATGGACCGCTACGAAGCCAACTGGGCTATGGTAGAGAAGGGCTGGAAAACCCATGTGCAGGGCGAAGGCCGTCTGTTTGCCTCCGCTGCCGAAGCCATTGAGACCTATCGTGCCGAGACCGGCTGCATCGATCAGGATCTGCCTGCTTTCGTGGTGGCAAGAAACGGCCAGCCCGTTGCAAAGATCGCAAACGGCGACAGCGTGATCCTGTTTAACTTCCGGGGCGACCGGGCACAGGAGATATCCTTGGCTTTTGACCGGAAGGACTTCGACAAGTTTGACCGGGGCGACTACACCGGTGTGAAGTTTGCCGGTATGCTCCAGTATGACGGCGACCTGAACATCCCCGAAAATTATCTGGTACAGCCTCCCGTCATCACCAACACCCTGACCGAGGTGCTGTGCGCCGCCGGTGTTACCGAGTACGCCGTGTCCGAGACCCAGAAGTACGGCCATGTGACCTATTTCTGGAACGGCAACCGCTCCGGCAAGGTGGACGAAAATCTGGAAGAGTACGAGGAGATCCCCTCCGACGTGATCCCCTTCGAGCAGGCACCTGCCATGAAGTCCAGGGAGATTACCGAGAAGATGGTAGCCGCCATGGCATCCGGCAAGTACCGCTTCATCCGCTGCAACTACCCCAACGGCGACATGGTTGGCCACACCGGCGATATGAATGCGGTGGTCTACGCCATGGAGTGCGTGGACAGCGGCCTGAAGGCCATTCTGGAAGCGGCTGACAAGTACGGCTACACAGTGCTGATCACCGCTGACCACGGCAACGCCGACCAGATGACCGAGACCAAGAAGGGCAAGACCTCCGTGCGTACTGCCCACTCTCTGAATCCCGTTCCCTTTATCATTTACGATACCGACAACAACTGGAACATCGCATCCGGCAGCTACGGCCTTGCCAATGTTGCCCCCACTGTGGTAAAAATGATGGGCCTGACTGCTCCTTCCTGCTGGGAGGAAAGTTTGGTCTGAGCGCCCCATATTATATTAGGAGGTACTGAGTATGATCTGCCACAACAACGATAACGGCTCTGTATGTGTCAGCACCAGCGTCTACACCGACATTGCCGGCACTGCCGCCACCAACTGCTTTGGCGTTAAGGGCATGGCTGCCCGCTCCGTCAAGGACGGCGTGTACCATCTTCTGCGCAAGGAATCCGCCAGCAAGGGTGTCCGTGTTGAATTCCATGAGGACGATACCGTTTCCATCGACCTGCACATTATGGTGGACCACGGCGTAAACCTGAATGCTGTCGGCGAAGCCATTATTGAAAGAGTCAGCTATGAGGTTACCAACTGCACCGGCACCACTGTCCGGGCAGTCAATGTGTATATCGACTCTATGATGATCGATTAATTTCGGAGGTACAGAGAATTGAGACAGACAATCAATGGAGCGGATTTCCGCAGACTGATGATCAGCGCAGCCGCTTCCATCGAAATCAACAAGCAGAAGCTCAATGAGCTGAATGTGTTCCCTGTGCCCGACGGCGATACCGGCACCAACATGTCCATGACCATCAACGCAGCTGCAAATGACCTGCGTAAGGCCGAGGATCCCTCTCTGGAAAAGGCTGCCGCCATCTCCGCCTCTGCTATGCTGCGGGGTGCCCGGGGAAATTCCGGTGTGATTCTGTCCCTGCTGCTGCGGGGCATTTCCAAGAAGCTGAAGGGTGCGGAAAACTGCGACGGCGTGCTGTGGGCAGAGGCTCTGCAGGAGGGTGTGGATGCCGCTTACAAGGCGGTTATGAAGCCCGCCGAAGGCACCATTCTGACCGTTGCACGTCTGGCAGCGGCCAAGGCCGCACAGGCAGCACAGGAAAATAATTACTTTGAATTTGTCCACGAAGCGGCTATCGAAGAGGCCAGGGCAGCACTGGCCAATACGGTCAACCAGAATCCGGTGCTGAAAAAGGCCGGCGTTGTGGATGCAGGCGGCAAGGGTTGGCTGGTGGCGCTGGAGGCCATGCTCTGTGCCCTGCGGGGTGAGGACATTACCGCTCCCGAAACCACTGATACCGACGTAAAGGACGCTGCGGATTTCGGTGATTTTGATACCGAGGACATTACCTTTACCTACTGTACCGAGTTTATCATCTCCCGGGAGAACGATCTGGATCCGGAAAAGCTCAGGGATTTCCTGTCCGGCCTGGGCGACAGTCTGGTGCTGGTGGACGATGAGGAAATCATTAAAGTCCATGTCCACACCAACGATCCCGGTAAAGCACTCCACGAAGCCATGGATTACGGCTCTTTTGTTACCGTAAAGATCGAAAATATGCGCCTGCAGCACACCGAGAAGGTGATGACCGAGGCAGAAAAGGAGCCCAAGATCGCTGAGCCGGAAAAGACCTTCGGCGTGGTATCTGTCTGTGCCGGTGACGGTCTTGCGGATGTGTTTATGAATCTGGGTGTGGACGGAATCATCTCCGGCGGTCAGACCATGAACCCCAGCACCCAGGATATTCTGGAGGCTGTGAACAAGGTCCCCGCGGAAACCGTATTTGTGCTGCCAAACAATAAGAACATCATTATGGCAGCCCAGCAGGTGGATGCGCTGACCCCCAAGCATGTGGTGGTGATCCCCAGTAAGACGGTTCCTCAGGGCGTGACAGCCATGCTCAGCTTTAACCCCGATGGCACCGAGGAAGAGAATGTGGAAGCCATGACTGAAGCGCTGGCAGCGGTGGACACCATGCAGATCACCTACGCCGCCCGCAACTCCGACTTTGACGGCTATGATATCAAGGAAGGCGACTATCTTGCCATGTACGGCAGTTCCTTGTTCGGCACCAGCAAGGATATTAAGGTGCTGCTGAAGTCTCTGGCCGAGAAGGTTCGGGACGAGGGCAAGGAGTATATCACCATCTATTACGGAGCGGACATTCAGGAAAAGCATGCCCAGAAGGCAGCGGACCTGTTTGCTGACATCTGCCCCGATGCGGATGTGAATCTGCTAAACGGCGGCCAGCCCGTATATTATTACCTGATCTCCGCAGAATAAAGATATCATCACAGGGCGGAATTTTTCCGCCCTGTTTATACAATTGTTTATGATTTTTTAATTATTCATTATTATTT
>JAZNPV010000012.1:0-16888 GCA_045589835.1 Faecousia sp. | reverse complement strand
GCCCGTAACAGAATTTCTTTCATGCCCCGGTATTCTTCCGGCGAGATATTCAGAATGTCTGCGGTCAGTTCACCTAAGGTATATGTAAATTCGTTAAGCACGATGGTCTTTTTGCCAACATAAAACATGATAGAACCGTACAAGCTACCCACCTCCAAAACTGTCATTTGAATAGTTTGAATATGTATATGACAAATATATCCTATCTGATTTTTTACCATAATACAAGTAGAAGCCGCTGACGCAAAAGAAATTTCGTCGGCGGCTTTCATGCGTTGCGGCGAACCGCAACATAGATCCTGCTCCCACTTTTTCGGTGGGAGCTATTTTTTATGTCAGGAGTGATGCCTATGATTGTAATTATCCGTTGATCGAATCCAAAATCAAAACAAGAAATGAGGTGAAAAGAAAATGTCAAATGAGGAAAACAAGCTGCAAATCAGGAAACTGTCCGAGGTGGAATTGCAAGAAGTGCGCTGGCTTTGGTATCCCTATATCCCTTATGGAAAGATCACAATTATCCAGGGTGACCCGGGAGAGGGAAAGACTACCCTTGCTCTGCGGTTGGCGGCAGCCTGCTCTACCGGACAAGCTCTCCCCGGAATGGAAATCGTTGAACCGTTCAATGTGATCTATCAGACAGCGGAAGATGGCCTGGGCGATACCATCAAGCCCCGTCTGATGGAAGCCGGAGCCGACCAGGATCGGGTGCTGAATATCAAAGAGGATACAAATTCTCTCACACTGCTGGATGAACGGATCGAAGCTGCCATCGTGCAGACCGGTGCCAAGCTGATGATCCTGGACCCCATCCAGGGCTACCTTGGCGGCAAGGTGGATATGAATCGTGCCAACGAAATCCGTACCGTTCTGAAAAATGTTGCGGCGGTGGCGGAGAGAACTGGATGCGCCATCGTACTGGTCGGTCATCTGAATAAGGCTACCGGTGCCAACAGCGCCTACCGAGGTCTCGGTTCTATCGACTTCCGTGCGGCGGCAAGAAGTGTTCTGCTGGTCGGCAGAATGAAGAAAGAACCCAATGTCCGTGTCATCGTCCACGACAAATCTTCCCTCGCCCCTGAGGGAAAGTCCATCGCTTTCAGTCTGGGTGACGAGAATGGATTCTGTTGGTTGGATGGCTACAACGACATCACCGCTGACGAATTGCTCTGCGGATTCAATGCGGAAACCAAGACCGCCGCTGCAGAAGAATTGATTCGGGATCTGCTTTCTGACGGCGAGAAAGTACCTTGTGAAACCATTTTCTCCATGGCTGCTTCCAGAGGGATTTCACAGAGAACGGTGAACCAAGCCAAGAAGAATATCCCGGAGATCGTCACCACAAAGCCCAGCAAGAAATGGTTTTGGCAGATCCCAAAATGAAGATTGCAACATTGCAATTTGTCCTTTCTGCATTGTAAATTCCTGTAAGGTTGCAGGAAAGGAAGGTGACCATGGGAGTCGCTTGCATTGTTGCATTGTTAATTTGGTGAAGCCCGTGAGGGCGGTGTTGCCCCTGTGTCGGGAGATTCTCTTTCTCTGGGGTCGTAACCCCAATGCGGCAGAGAAGCCGCCGTTGGGGCAACTTCGGAAAATTTGCGGCTTGCCCCTGCGGGGGCGGAGATTTTACTCCCTTTAGGGAGTAGCCAGCATCGCGTTCGGCTAGTCGCCGAACGCAGGAAAACCGGGCAGAAGCCCGGGCCCACTTTCATATTTCAGAAGATTGGAGGTTTTTAATGAAGAACAAGAAACGCAGCATCCGCATTTCTGATGCGGATTGGCAGCGGTTCCATGAGAAAGCGGAGCAGGCAAATATGACCCTGACCGAATATATCACGGACTGCTGTCTCGGAAAACAGATCGTCATCATCGATGGTCTGGACGAGGTCATCCGGCAGCAAAAAGCTATCGGACGGAATCTCAACCAGCTCACCACTCTGGCGAATATGGGTAAGGTGAAAGCTGTATATCTCAAGGAGCTCACCGACGCATATGCGCAGGTGGGCTCTTTGCTTTCCGACATTCTCAAGGCAAGGCGGTGGAAGTAATGGCCATCGTCCATTTCGTAAAACACAAGCGCACTCAGACCGTAGGTGGACTGAACGGTGTCCTGAACTACTGCTGCAAAGCATCCAAGGTGGATTATGAAGGTCGTCCCCTGGTCAGTGGTATTAACTGTGTGCCGCAGTGCGCCTTACAGGAATTTATGAACACCAAGCGCCTGCACCACAGTACCAAAGGTCGGCTGTACTACCACATGGTTCAGTCCTTCCGTCCCGATGATCCGGTCACCCCAGAGATGGCACATGAGATTGCCCTGAAGCTGGCGGAGCAGATCCCAGGCTTTGAAATCGTGGTGGCAACCCACACCGACCGGGACCACATCCACTCCCATTTTGTGATCAACTCCGTAAGCTGCGACACCGGTCTCAAGTACCACAGCAATAGAGATTCTCTGGAACAGCTTTGGGAAGCATCGGACGAGCTGTGTTTGCAGTACGGTCTTTCTGTTGTGAAACCTAAGAAGAAACAGGAGAAGGATCGCACCATGTCCGACCGGGAGTACCGCGCCTATGCCAAGGGCGATAGCTGGAAGATGAATCTGGAAATCAACATCGACGAGTGCATGACCCTGGCCCGTGACCGTGAGCATTTCATCCGGCTGATGGAGTACAGCGGCTACGAAGTCCGTTGGGAGGACACCCGGAAGTATATCACCTACACCACCCCGGACGGTCACAAGTGCCGGGACAGTAAATTAAACGGATTAAAGTATCATAAGGAGGTAATGGAATATGAGTTTAGAATCCGGCAAGAAATCTGCCGCCGAAATGCGGGCAGCGCAGCGAGAGAGACTCTCGCAGGCAGAAACGGCTACTCCCGCCGTAGTCGTGACGGAGAAGAATTGGGCGGCAATGATCGACTCGCAGAAAATGCAGATCAAAACCCTGGGCGAGATTCAGGAGTATCTGGACACCCTGACCACGGAGAAGCAGTTGCTGCTGTACATGGATCGGCAGCTGGAGATTCTGCAGCAGGATGGGCAGGCCAGCCGGGAAGCCATGGAGCAGTACCGGCAGACGCTGAAGCGGGAAGCGCAGAACACTACCAGCACGATGGAGAGTGCGATGAAATCTCTGGAACGACAGGTTGGGAAAATGAACGAGGAGTTTGGGAAAGCCATCTTGCAGGAGCAGGAACGGATGAAGAATACTTCGAAGAAGCTGTTCTGGATCTCTATGATCCCCAGCCTGATCTTGGTGGTCTGGGAACTGATGCGGCATATCTGGCTGCTGGGCTGACCAACATCATCGACGACCGTCCCGTAGAGGACAGCACCACAAAGTACTTCCGTCCTGAACGGAAGAAGCACCACGGTCAGTCCATGGGCGGAATGTAAGTTATAAACCCTGGGCGGCAGAGCAATCTGCCGCCCGCACTTTTTATGGAGGTAATGCCTATCGCAAAGAAGAATCCTATTGTAAGTGTCACATTTTCCTATGTGGGGAAGGACTCGGACTTCGAGACCTTCCTCAAAACCATTGTCCGGGATTACCTGGCGGTGGATGATCCTGCGGCAACACCGGAAACGGATTTTGTCCAAAAGGTAGAATCTGATGTCGCATAATACATTCCCGCTAGCTATTCCAAAAACTATGTGCTATGGTGTGTGCTGCGAAAACACACACCATAGCGGAAAGGAGTAAAATTATGAGAGTATGGCTTTACTACCGCCTGTCTCGTGACGAAGATGAAGAACTCAATTCCCTGATGAACCAAAGAAGCATTATCGAAAGCTATGCTCTTAAGTTTGGGCATACGATTGTGGGCGAGTCCTGCGACGATAATATTTCGGGTATGCACTTCGATCGTGACGGCATTGAGCAACTCACGGAAGCGGTGGATGCCGGACTAATCGATGCGGTCATCGTCAAAGATCTATCCCGCCTTGGACGGCACCGCACGCAGACGGCCCTGTATATTGATTATCTGCGGAAGCACCATGTGCGGGTGTTGTCCGCAACAGAAAACATCGATACCTTCAATGAAGCAGACGATCTGGTTATCGGCTTCAAGGGACTGATGAATGACTACTATGCCAGAGATGGTAGCCGCCGTGTAACCACGGGCTACCGGCAGAAGCAGAAAGCTGGTCTTGTTATCACCCCTCCATTTGGCTACTTCAAAGATAAGAATACAAATCAGGTGGAAATCGTTCCCGAAGCTGCGGAAACGATCCACCTGATTTTTGCGTCTTACTTAAGTGGCATGGGCCTGAAAGCCATCGCCCGGTTGCTCAATGAAGAAAAACGAAAGACACCTGCTCAGATGCAGATGGCACTGCTGGGCAAGCGAATGCCGGAGCGGTTGGAAGCCGAGATCAAGAAGAAGTACCTCTGGGATGGTACGATGGTCGGTCGTTTGCTGAAAGACGAAGCCTATACCGGAACCCTGATTTGCCACAAGAGTGAGCGGAACAAAATCAACAAGACCTTCCGCTTCACCGAAGCCGCAGAGCAGTTCCGGCACGAAAATTACCTGCCGCCCATCATCACCCGTGAGATGTGGGAGCAGGTACAGGAGTTAATGAACATGAGAAAGAAAGATAATGTCCGAGCCGGTGAGGGACAGACCATTCACCGCTACAGCGGTTTGATCGCCTGCGGTGATTGTGGTCGAGCTTTTATCGGCAAACGGATCAAGCTGAAAAACAGCCAGCGGGTGGAGTATGTATGCAGCACCCACCATAGATTTGGCGAGGAACACTGCTCTGCCCATACACTCCGGGAAGAATACCTGGACGAGATCATCCAGGCGGAGCTGATAGCTACCAAAGCGCAGTATCAGCAGATGTGGGATGCCATGCAGGACACCGTGAACCGCTGGACACCCAAAGCAACCAACACCCTGGCACAGCTCAAGAAACTGCGGCAGCAGATCGAAGCAACGGAAGAAGAAATGGAGGACATCTTGATGGAACGGATTCGTGACAAAGCCAATGCCCAGCGGTATGACCGCATGATCGCCAAGCGGGAAGAACAGATTGCTCAGGCGAAGAAGAAAATCGCGGAGTTGGAAAACCTGGGTCAGACCATCCGATCCCGGCAGGCGAAGCTGAGAAAGGATATCAGCCTCATCGATCAGATCCTGGCAGATGGGCAGATGACCGAAGTGCACCTGCGGTTGCTGATTGAAAAGATCCTCGTCTACGAAACCGAGGGTGGTCTGCGCCTGGAAATCAAGGTCAAGGCATCCTTCCAGAACCACACCGACACCTACGAAAACGGTGTTCTGACCAATAGCGAGTTGGAAGAAATCATTCAGGGGGTGAGTGCGTGAGAGTATGGTTATATGGCAGGCTTTCCAACGATGACGATGTGATGATGAATTCTTTGGAAAACCAGTTGGAGATCGTCCGGGAGTATGCCTGGAAACAGGGATATGAGATTGTCAGGGAGTCCTACGATGACAATGTCAGCGGCATGCGGTTCGACCGCAAGGGATTGAATCAGGTAACCCAGGCTGTGGATGCCGGAAAGATCGACGCAGTTATTGTGAAAGACCTGTCCCGGTTGGGGCGGCATCAGATGCAGACAGCCTTGTTCATCGACTACCTGCGCCAATGTGGAGTGGCTGTGATTTCTGTCACCGAGGGGCTGAACACCATGAATGATGGGGATGACCTGATTATCGGTGTCAGGCAACTTATGAACGATTACTATGCCAGGGACATCGGCAACAAGATCCGCCACGGTTACCGGGAGAAGCAAAAAGAAGGGCTGGTCGTCAAACCGCCCTTCGGCTACTGGAAAGACCGCAACACCGGTCGCATCCGGCTCCACCCGGAAGCATCGGTGACGGTGCAGATCATCTATGGATTGTACTGCGAAGGACTGGGGCAAAAGGAGATCAGCCGCAGGCTCAATGCCATGGCGCGGAGGACACCCCAGCAACTCCACGACGAACGGTGCGGAAAATCACAGGGAAGAAGCTACCGCTGGACATACCAAAGCGTGAAGAACATACTGGTGGAGGAAAGCTACACTGGCCTGCTGGTGAACCACCGGACAGAAACCCATGGGCGAACCGTCACCCCGGTGCCGGAGGACGAGCAATACCGCCATGAGAAATTCTTCCCGGTGATCATCGATCGGGAGGAATGGGAGCAGGTGCAGGTACTGTTGAAAGCCAATGCCAAGCCTTACCGTGGCAACACCCCATCCCACCGTTACGCAGGACTGCTCACCTGTAGCGACTGCGGCAGCACCTTCGTACCGAGAATTCGGTGCTGGAACGGCAACCGCCGGGTGGAATATCTCTGCAAGAGCTATATGCACCACGGCAAGGAATTCTGCACATCTCACCGCATCCGGGAATCGGAACTGGATGCCAGGGTACAGCAGTACACAGAGGAACTGCGGAGCCAGTGGACAGCAGAGCAGGCAGACCTACGGCGGCTACATCGGCTATGGGAAATGAAGCGACCGGCAATCCAAGCACATATTGCAGAACTGTACGATGAAATCCAGCGGCTGGAGCAGGAGATCGATGACCTGCTGCTGGAGAAAATCCATAGCGGCGGCTAAATTCCGATTTGCAGGCAATAGCAAAATCTGGAATGGTTCGCAAACCATTCCAGATTATCTCAAGTTATCGACTCTAACAGGAATTTCCATGTTTCCAGGATGTCTTCACGCTGATCCTTCGGAAAGCGAGAATCCGCTAAAATACAATATGTTTCGTTTTGCAGTATATCAGCTTCCGAATATAGTCTTATCATATTCTGGCCACATAGGTTCACAAATGGTGGCTGTGAAAACGCAACTTTACTCATTTTTGGAGAATCAATCTCATATGCATATTTCCCAATTCTCTTTTTGAGATTTGATCCATGGTATAGAATCTTGATAAACTCTTGATTGTTAAGAAAATAAAGCTCAAGTAATTTTTTACAGATAGGAACCTCCAGATATGTAAGGTGAAGAGTTTTGCCCTCCAAATCTAGATTAGCCCAATCAATCTCTGTTTCAAATCCAACAAAGTATGCTTCATCTTCATTTTCGAATTCTTTTGCTGCAGCAATGAGTGTGGCACACGAGCAATAAAATTCCTTATTGAAATGAATTTGCATTATTTTTTCGTGAATTGAGATAATGCAACTCTGAAATACGTCAATGAGAGGCCGTATCTCAAACTTTTGCTCACACGATTTTAGATAGGCCACTTCTTCTGGCTTCCATTCATCGAAATCACTTAACAACCGATCTCTATCAGCTAAAACCAAATGCTGGCGCGAATTATCAGGGAGAACTTTGCTGGTAATATGTGATACAAGATTGCCACAATGCTGGTCATAGTTGCGAAGCCTGTAAAAAATACGATACTCCATATGGCTATCGTATTCATGGCTTTGAGCAGCCTTGAACAGCTTCACTTCTTCAGACTGCTTGCCAAATGTCCTTTTGAGATCGGTTTCCCAATTATCTAAGTATTTTTTAAACGCGGCAAGGTAATATGTTAATGAAAATATCAATTCATTGGAATCGTGTGGAGATTTTCTTTCACTAGAAAGGTTATCAAATTCTTCGACAAGTTTGCCGTATGCACTCACAACAATATCTATTCGTCGCTTGTCAATAAGCATCTTAGATATCTTTGAAATGTGTGGGTTTAATCTATTGTACTCTTCCTCTGTTGCATTACGCTCGAACCTAATTGTTTGGTCAGCCATCGTTACATAATAGTAATACACAGTCTATCCCTCCCCAGTATTAATTGACGAAGTATGATCCCAATACAGAAAATCTATACCGTAAGCATCCTCATCAAACCACCGCACTTCAATTTCTAAAACGCGTTTGGGGTTTGTTTTGCGCCTAATAATGGGTAGAAGTGCCTCAACTGGAATAAGACCATTCGCCATGAACAATATTATATACTCGCTAATATCATGACGGAGCGAATGCCTAATGCCAGTTCCCCCTTGCTTTGCTTCTCTTTTTGTAGCTTCAAGAACATCCCAAAACTCGGCAACTTCATATCTTTGCATATGTGCTAAAAACAAAAGCACATAATAAGCACTGCTCTGATCGGAACTTCTGACCGTGCGTTCAGGCAATAAATGCAAGAAATTACGGAAATATTGAATGCACAAAGCGTGTTTTTTTGATTCCTTCATCCCATATTTTTCTGCCAGAAATTGATGCACCAAGGATTCCTTACTTTGGGGTTTTGTGAGAACGATTTCGTTATCGTGGCCATTTAGAATCATAAAATCGATATCTCCGTGCTCCACATAAATCGCCTTGCGGTATTCCAGATACTCAATAATCTCCATGGGAGTAACCAAAATACGGCACATTTCACAGTAATCAGGAAAAGACATACAGCTTATGTCCATCCCGGAATCCGAATGTTTCCTGAGAATATGCGGATAGTCTGTGATCTGATTATTATCAAAAACTACCAAAGGAATAATCTTTGCATCAGATTGCAAATAAACACCCTGACCTCGCTTGTTTTGAAATGCAGGAAGAGCGCCAGATGAGATAAGATCCAAAGAGCGTTTGACTTGCTTCTTCGCCTCTTTGCATCTATCTTTAAGCCAGTTGTTTTCTGAAACAGGATCATTTGTCTGGTTCTCGTCGTTCCGTTCTTTAAGCTGAACAGCGAGAATAATATCACCTAAATTGATTATTAGGTCTGCAAGTTCAATTTTGGAGGAGCCTTCGGGGATGAAGTGGAGGTTGTCCAAAACAAGTTCTTTGAAAAAGTAGTCTTCCGAAAACGCACTTAAAAGCTGTTCTGATTTTGTCATAGTAGCCTCCCAAAAATGTGGACTCGTTTATACCAATTATATCAACATCGGATATAAAAGACAAGAAAATAAAGAAGCCGCCGCAAGAGAACCTGCGGCGGCTTGGTGGGGTGTAGAGGAATTGAACCCCTATCGGCGTAAAATGCCAAATTGATATGTTGATACAGTAACTTTATCCGGCGCTCGGTCCAGCGTAGGGCACCCCACTTACGCCTTTTCCCACCAATGCCAATACCTTTTTCATCCAGTCAGCCCCCTTGAAGAAATTCATTATTGCTAGAGCAATATCGCACAATCGTGCGAGGAAGGTTAACCATGCGGATAGAGAACCATCAGCCATTACCAACAACACACCAACTATAGCCAAAAGAAGGGCTCCGAAGAGCCCTTGGTGCGGGCAACAGGACTCGAACCTGCACGCTCTCGCGGGGGAACCTAAATCCCCTGAGTCTACCAATTCCACCATGCCCGCATATTCTTTTGTACCTCTGATTTTTACACGGGGAGGATACCCGAGGTGGAGCATTTCGCTTAACCCACAATTTATAAAAACAGGCGATGCCCGTTTTTAGAGAACGGATTGCCACACCAGTGTGCGCACTGGTTCGCAATGACAGCGGGACGGAAAAACCTTCACTGAGGTGACAGCACCTAAATCCACCGAGTCTACCAATTCCACCATGCCCGCATATTCTTTTGTACCTCTGATTTTTACACGGAGAGGTATCCGAGGTGGGGCGTTTCGCCTGATCCACGATTTATAAAAACAGGTGAACCTGCTTTTAGAGAACGGATTGCCGCACCAGTGTGCGCACTGGTGCGCAATGACGGGTTAGAGTTTTGCCTCGTACTGAACAACCTGGCTGGGTGTTCTGGCAATATAAATCGATATGAGATCAATCAACCCAAACCGCTTCTTCATATCTTCTGCGTTGATCAACGCTTCGGAAGTAATAGCTTGATCCATCATAATTTGTGGACGCTCATAATAGAGGGTAGTGGTTTCATTATTCTTGTCTAGAAACGCAAAGTACACCCTGCAATAATTTTTAATATCAAAAGGTTGAAACTTACTTTCCATAGTATTCCCACCAATCAAAAACCATCGCTGAGGTGACAGTACCAGTGTTATGCATGTGCGCCAGTTCTATCATGTCCATGCGAAAAGTATTTTAGCATGAAGGCGCATTGTTGTCAATGAAGAAATGGCAGGGAAGGCCGGTGCTTTGGTCTATTTGCATAGAAAACGGAAAAAACGGCTGCACTTTTGTGTAATTCTTCTTGACATTCCGCCGTTGTGCAGATAAAATAGATTCGGTATGGTGTACGCTGCGAGAGTACGGTTTGTACCCCGGCGTTTCATTTTTATCTTTATCCGGCTGTCACTGCCGGGGTATGCGTATTGCGCCTCATGGCGTTTATTTGTGCTTATATCAGCTGCTGTATGCAGTTTGAGAACAACTTAACAACATGTGTGCCATTCGCCGCCCCTTTGGTGATGCCTATTTTACAAAGGAGGTGTGCACGAGAGTTATGGACCTGATATTAGCGATCATTTTGATCGTTGTTGGCATTGCTGTGGGTATTGCTGCCGGTTTCGGCATCGGTGTGGCCTATCGTAAAAAGGTAGCTGAGCGTGAGATCGGATCTGCTGAGCAGGAAGCGACCCGCCTGATTAACGAAGCCATCCGCAGCGGTGAGAGCCGCAAGAAGGAAATGCTTCTGGAAGCCAAGGACGAAATCCATAGATCCCGTACTGAACACGAGAAGGAAGTCAAAGAGCGCCGCGCCGAGCTGAGCAAACAGGAGCGCCGGCTGCAGCAGAAGGAAGAAACGCTGGACAAGAAGACCGATGCCTTTGAGCGCAAGGAAGAAGAACTGGCCCGTAAGGTGGCAGAGGTTGCGCAGGCAAGGGAAGAGGCAGAGGCTGTCAAGAAGGCCCATCTGGCAACGCTGGAGCAGATCTCCGGTCTGACCCAGGAGCAGGCAAAGCAATTCCTGCTCAAGAGCGTGGAGGATGAGATCCGTCATGAAACTGCTATGAAGATCAAAGAGATCGAGCAGCAGATGAAGGACGACTGCGATGAGAAGGCAAGAGAGATCCTGTCTATTGCCATCCAGCGCTGCGCAGCGGATCACGCTGCCGAAGCAACGGTTTCCGTTGTTCCCCTGCCCAATGATGAGATGAAGGGCCGTATCATTGGCCGCGAAGGCCGGAATATCCGCACACTGGAGACCATTACCGGTGTGGATCTGATCATCGACGATACCCCTGAAGCAATCACCGTCAGCAGCTTCGATCCGGTTCGCCGGGAGGTCGCCCGTCTGGCGCTGGAAAAGCTGATCGCAGATGGACGCATCCATCCCACCCGCATTGAAGACATGGTAGAAAAGGCCCGCCGTGAAGTTGACCGCACCATTCGGGAGGAAGGCGAGCGTGCCTGTTACGAGACCGGTGTTCACGGCTTGAATCCGGAGCTGATTAAAATTCTGGGCCGTCAGAAGTACCGTACTTCCTATGGCCAGAATGTGCTGAACCACTCCATTGAAGTAGCCCACATCGCTGGCCTGATGGCCTCTGAGCTGGGCGTGGATGTGACGCTGGCCAAGCGGGCAGGCCTGCTGCACGATCTGGGCAAGTCCATTGACCATGAGGTGGAAGGCAGTCACGTACAGCTGGGTGCCGATCTGGCCCGGAAGTACAAGGAGAACCCGGTTGTCATCAATGCCATCGAGGCCCACCATGGCGATGTGGAACCCAAGACCGTGATCGCTGTGCTGATTCAGGCGGCCGATGCGGTTTCTGCAGCCCGTCCCGGTGCCCGCCGTGAGAACGTGGAAAATTACATCCGCCGGTTGCAGAAGCTGGAGGAACTGACTGGTTCTTATCCCGGTGTTGAAAAGGCCTTCGCCATTCAGGCTGGCCGCGAGGTTCGCATTATGGTCAAGCCCGAGGAGGTCTCCGAGGATAATATGATTATTCTGGCCCGTGATGTGGCCAAGAAGATCGAGGCTGAGCTGGAATACCCCGGCCAGATCAAGGTCAATGTGATCCGCGAGACCAAAGCAGTGGAATACGCAAAGTAAAAACGTACACCCCGGAGGATTTCCTCCGGGGTATATTTGCGTTATTCCAATTCAAATGCGCCGGTATAGAGCTGGTAATAAGTGCCTTTTTCTGCAATCAAGTCGTCGTGGGTGCCCCGCTCGATAATCCGGCCGTGATCCAGCACCATGATGCAGTCGGAATTCATGACTGTGCTGAGCCGGTGGGCGATCACAAAGGTGGTTCTGCCCTGCATCAGTGCATCCATGCCCTTTTGCACCAGTGCCTCGGTACGGGTGTCGATGGAGGAGGTAGCTTCGTCCAGAATCATCACCGGGGGATCAGCCACCGCCGCCCGGGCAATGGAGATCAGCTGCCGCTGGCCCTGACTGAGCTGGGCACCGTTGCCGGTGAGCATGGTATTATAGCCGTCGGGCAGGCGGGTGATGAAGTCATGGGCATTGGCCAGCTTCGCCGCCTGCATGCACTCCTCGTCCGTGGCGTCCAGCTTGCCGTAGCGGATATTATCCATGACCGTGCCGGTAAACAGGTTGGTATCCTGCAGCACGATGCCCAGAGAGCGCCGCAGATCGGTCTTTTTAATTTTGTTGATATTGATGCCATCATAACGAATTTTGCCGTCGTCAATATCGTAGAACCGGTTGATCAGATTGGTGATCGTGGTTTTGCCTGCGCCGGTTGCGCCTACAAAGGCCAGCTTCTGGCCCGGATTGGCATACAGGGTCACATCATGCAGCACAGTCTTTTCCGGCACATAACCGAAATCTACGTTATACATGGTGATGTCACCCTTGACCTCGGTATAGGTAATGGTTCCGTCGGCCTGATGGGGGTGTTTCCATGCCCAGCGGCCGGTACGCTCTGCGCACTCGGTCAGGTTTCCGCTTTCGTCCTCTTTGGCATTGACCAGTGTCACATAGCCGTGATCCTCTTCTACCTCCTCGTCCATCAGCTCGAAGATCCGCTCCGCACCGGCCAGCGCCATGATAATGGCGTTGAGCTGATTGGAAACATTTCCGATGGGCTGGTTGAAGGTACGGGAGAACAGCAGGAAGGATACCAGCCGGCCGGTGTTCAGCAGCTTTTCGCCGGAACCGATCACCAGCAGGCCACCCGCAATGGCCAGAATGGAATACTGGATATAGCTCAGATTGTTGTTCACGGGGCCCATCATATTGGAGAAGGCACCGGCCTTAAAGGCGTTCTCACGCAGGTTGTTGTTGAGCTTGTCAAATTCCTCCTTGCAGGTTTCCTCGTGGCAGAATACCTTCACCACCCGCTGGCCGTTTATCATCTCCTCCACATAGCCATTGACCGCGCCCAAGGCTTTTTGCTGGCCGATGAAGAACCGGGCAGACCGGCCTGCCACTGTTTTGGTAATATACAGGATGCCGAAGATGGAAACGATCACCAGTACTGTGAGAATGGGGGAAGTAAACAGCATGGCGAAGAACACCACCACAATGGTGATGGCGGACTGGATACACTGGGGGATCGCCTGGGAGATCATCTGCCGCAGCGTGTCAATGTCATTGGTGTAGCGGCTCATGACGTCGCCTACCGGATGGGTGTCAAAGTACCGGATGGGCAGACGCTGCATGTGGGTGAACAGCTGATCGCGGATGGTTTTCTGGGTACCCTGTCCTACCTTAATCATCAGCCGCTGCTGCAGGAAGGCTGCAACCAGACCGGCCAGATATACACAGGCCATAATGCACAGGAAACGGATCAGCGGACCGAAATCCGGCGACTCCTGTCCCAGCATGGGCTTGATGTAATCTTCAATCAGGGTATTCAGGGAGGCGTTGCTGGCGACCTGTGCCACGGTGGCAAGGATAATGCAAACAACTACGCCGATCAGTCTGGCCCGGTAGGGCTTCATGTAGCCGAACAGACGGCCCAGCGTCTTTTTCGGATCCTTGGCCTTACGGCCGTCACCGGAGAATTTAACAGGAGGCATCGTCGTTTCCTCCCTTCGTCTGAGATTCAAAGACTTCCCGGTAGATATGGGAAGTTTGCAGCAGATCATCATGCTTGCCGGCTGCGGCGATCTGGCCGCCGTCCAGCACAACGATCAGATCGGACTCCTGCACGGAGGCCACCCGCTGGGCAATAATCAGCTTGGTGATATGGGGGATCTCCTCGGCAAAAGCCTTGCGGATCATGGCATCCGTATGGGTGTCTACGGCAGAGGTGGAGTCATCCAGAATCAGAATTTTAGGCTTTTTCAGCAAGGCTCTGGCGATGCAAAGCCGCTGCTTCTGGCCGCCGGATACGTTTTTGCCGCCCTGTTCGATATGGGTGTCGTAACCGTCGGGGAAAGCCATAATAAAGTCGTGGGCACAGGCCAGTTTGCAGGCGTGGATCATTTCCTCGTCGGTGGCCTCCGGGTTGCCCCAGCGCAGGTTCTCCTTGGTGGAGCCGGAGAACAGCACATTCTTTTGCAGTACCATAGATACCGCGTCACGCAGGGTGTGAATGTCATAGTTGCGCACATCGATGCCGCCTACCTTCACAGAGCCTTCCGTCACGTCATACAGTCTGGGGATCAGCTGCACCAGTGTGGACTTGGAAGAACCGGTGCCGCCCAGAATGCCAACGGTCATACCCGCGTCGATATGCAGGTCGATATTGTCCAGCGCATTCCGGCTGGCGGTTTTGGAGTAGCGGAAGGATACGTTTTCGAAGTCAATGGAACCGTCCGGTACCTGCGTTACCGGGTCTTTCGGATTATTCAGATCAGGTGTTTCGGTCAGCAGCTCGTAGGTACGGTGCATGGGTGCCCGGCTCATGGTCAGCATTACAAAAACCATGCTGAGCATCATCAGTCCCATCAGAATCTGGGTGGTGTAGGTAAACATGGAGGTCAGGTTGCCGGTAGTAAAGGTGGTATCCCCAGACTCCACGATCATGGTTGCACCCAGATAAGAAATGGTGATGATACAGCCGTAAACCGCTAGCTGCATCATGGGATTATTGAAGGCCATAATTTTCTCTGCCTTCACAAAATCATCATGGATGGTACCGGAAATGGACGTGAATTTCTTGGTTTCCTCATTTTCCCGAACAAAGGATTTGACCACACGCATGCCGTGCAGATTTTCCTGTACCACATTGTTAAGCCGATCGTAGGTCTTGAACACCCGGTCGAAGATGGGGAACACCATCTTGGTCAGTGCCAGCAGACCGATCGCCAGCAGCGGCAGTGCAATGCAGTAGACCAGACACAGTTTGGGGCTGAGCTGATAGACCTTGATGCTGGCCAGCACCACCATCATGGGGCAGCGGACCGCCATCCGGATCATCATCTGGAAGGTCATCTGCAGATTGGCCACATCCGTAGTCAGCCGGGTGACGATAGAAGAGGTGGAGAACTTGTCGATGTTGGAAAAATCGAAGGTCTGCACCTTGTGGTACATATCGTGCCGCAGATTCCGGGAAAAGCCCGTGGCCGCATAGGATGCGAATACAGCCGACAGCACGCCGAATATCAGGCTGCATAAAGCGGTAAGCACCAGCATCAACCCCTGCTGTAGCACAACGCCCATGTCGCCGGGCTTGATGCCGTAGTCTACGATATTGGAAATAATACCGGGAACCCGGACTTCCATGTACACCTCGCCGATCATGCACAGAGGACTGAGCAGGGCAGCCGGGGCATATTCCCGGATACACCGGGCTAATCGTCTGATCATAAAGATACATCACTCCTTGCAGGAAAACATTTCTTTAATTTAATATTGTATCATAGCCACAGCCGATTGCAAGCAGGTCAAAGAAATTTTACAAATTTGTATTTAACGCGCTGTCATAAGACAGCGCAACTATATCTTGGCCCCCGCATTTATGAGGGCAGATTTCCCCGCTAGCGGGGAAAATGCCCGTGAAGCGGACAAAAGGGGCGCGGGCCCGGCAGGGCTGTCAGCAAAGCTGACTGGGGGAGCTGTTGCAGTACAAGAAAAGACTTCCCCTGCCTCTTCGCCCCCCCCGCGCAAGCGCGGGTGGCAAGGGAACATGAGGAACCTAAACAGAGCGACAAACTGAAATTTGCATATTGATGGGGCGGTTGCATTTGGGGTGGGAAAGATTTATAATGAACGGAATAGGAGGTGGCAGGATGTACCGGACATTGAATGCATACTATCAGGAAAAATTTGGCTGCAAGGTATACAAGCTGGCCATCGACGCAGGCTTTACCTGTCCCAACCGGGACGGAACGGTGGGGACAGGCGGGTGCATCTTCTGCTCCGGTATGGGCAGCGGCGAGTTTGCGGAAGGCCTTTGCGAAAGCATTTCCCGGCAGCTGGAACTGGCAAAACGGCGGGTAGAAGCCAAGAATAAAGGTGGCAAATATGTCGCCTATTTTCAGTCCTTTACTAACACATATGCACCTGTTGAGAAGCTGAAAAGGCTGTATTATGAAGCAATTGAACCGGTGGATATCGTAGGGCTTTCTATCGGTACAAGGCCGGACTGTCTGGGGCCGGAGGTGGTGGAACTTCTGGCGCAAATTAACCGGATTAAGCCGGTCAGCGTGGAACTGGGTCTGCAGACAGTCCATGCAGCAACAATACACTATATTCAAAGAGGTTATGTAAACCAAGTGTATTTTGATGCGGTCAAGCGATTGGGTGCTGCAGGACTGGATGTGGTCACGCATATTATCATCGGACTGCCTGGGGAAACGGAAGAAATGGCCGTGGAAACAACCCGGCAGGCGGTAGCGGCAGGCACAAATGGGGTGAAATTTCACCTGCTGCATGTACTGAAAGGAACGGCGTTGGAACAGGACTACCTTGCCGGAAAATTTACCTGCCTGACACTGGAGGAATACGCGAAGGTTTTAAAAAGCTGTCTGGCGGTTCTTCCACCGGAAACGGTGGTACACCGGATCACCGGCGACGGAGCAAAGCGGGACCTGATCGCGCCGCTCTGGTCCGCAGACAAGAAGCGGGTGCTGAATTATCTGAACAAATTGATCAAAGCTGCGCCATAGGCGGCTG
>JAZNPV010000011.1:0-6589 GCA_045589835.1 Faecousia sp. | reverse complement strand
ATCTTCATCGTCACCGGCACCGGCAAGTATTTCAAGAACGTGGACGGCGATCCCGAGACCAATCTTGGCATCGTTCGTATAGCAGCCGACGGCCAGACCGCTGAACTGCTGTGGGGCTATAAGGATGGCGGCAAGTTTACTTCCGAATTCCCCGCACACCTGATGAGCCACATGGCAAGACTGTCCGTGGATCCTGAAAACCGTGTGGTCATGCACTGCCATCCCACCTACACACTGGCTATGAACTATGTCCACGAGCTGGACGAGAAGAAGTTCACCCATACTCTGTGGGAGATGTGTACCGAGTGCATCGTGGTGTTCCCTGACGGTGTCGGCGTTCTGCCCTGGATGCTCTGCGGCACCAACACCATCGGCGAAGCTACCGCGGAAAAGATGAAGGAATTCCGCCTGGTGGTCTGGGGCATGCACGGCATCTACGGTGCAGGCAAGACCATGGATGAGACCTTCGGTCTGATTGAAACAGTTGAGAAGGCTGCTCAGATTTACATGCTCACTGCCCATCTGCCCAGAGTTAACACCATCCGGGATGATCAGATGGTGGAACTGGCAGAATTCTTCGGGGTCAAGTACCGTAAGGATTTTCTGAATTTGAACTAAATAATTGATAGCCACCGCTGCTTTCAGCGGTGGCTATTTCCATAACTCAGTATTTTTGGTTTTCGATTCTGTATTGCTGCGGCGTTTTGCCTGTTACATCCCGGAAGGCTTCACTATAGTGGCTGGAGGATGCAAAATGCAGCATATCAGCAATCTGGGAAATGGGTGCAGACGTGCTGACAAGCATCAGCTTGGATCGTTCCACCCGGACATATTTGATATAGGTGCTGATGGAAACGCCCATCTCTTTTTTGAATTTTCGGGACAGGTAGTATTCTGAGTAGCCGACATGCTTGGCAAGGGTGGCCAATTTCAGCTCCTGCTCAGAATGGAGTTCGATGTAATCCCGGCAACTGCGGATCTGGGAAGACACCACTGGGTTGGTACGATGCTTTCGTACCCGGAAGATGAAGTCCTCGAACATGACGAGGTTCAGAGAGGTGAGTTCCGAAATGGATTTACACTGGGCCATGCTCTCAATATACCCATCACCCACAGCATAGGCGGTATCTGTAGAGATGCCTGCCTGGATCGCTTCCCGGATGCAGAGCGTTGCAAACCCAGTGGAACGGATAATTGAAGCCTGCGGGGATTCGCTGTTGCGGGGGCGCATGGCATTGAACAGGTGATTGGCCCGGGAGATTGCTTCCCGATAGTTGATATCGCCCTCCCGGATCATCTGAAGCAGAGTTTGCTCTGCCATATATGTCTGTATCCAATCGTTCCCCGATGGTTCAAGGTCGGCTGACAGCGGAGTAAGGATCCTATTGCGAGGCTGGAACTGGATATCGCTGCGGTTCAGCTTTTCGCCGTTGACGCAGAAGTGCAGCATCAATCCGTACTGCTGGAACATAAGGGTGGGCACCACACTGATCCGTTTCATAATGCTGATGTACTGTTTCCGGAAGGTGGTGTCGATATGATACCGGTTAACACTTTCCTCCAGAAGGGATGCAGACACTTCCGCATTGTACACAGGTCCCATCAGATAGATGCTTTTCAGCACAGTCTTTTCCGATTCGAATACCGCACACCACATGAGCCCCAGATCGCTGCCCAGAATCAGTGGTTTTCTGTTCTTTTGGGCATATTCCAGCATATAGTCGATACCGCCAATGAATCCGAGAATCTTATCCAGTACCAGATGTTCTGCGTTGGTATCCAGCAGATGACCATCCGTGTCATAATGCCACAGCGGAATATTGGTGCCGCAGGTTAGCAGTTCTTGCATGGTAGCAATTGCCGATGAATCCATAGTATCCCTTCTTTCTGACCATAATTATACCACGAATCAGCTTTAGATACAATAATTTTGTCTTTTTGAAAAACAGAGCAAAATTATGATATCTGAAACGAATCTGTTGTTCACGGTTGCGATTCAAATAAACTATAATCATACTGAAGAAAAGGGGAAATTCCCTCTAAATTTTCAAAGGAGTGCGTACTATGGCAAAGACAAAGACTCCCAAGGCGGACCGTCTGCCTCTGGGCAAATTCCTGGCATGGAAATCTTCTGATATTACCAGCGCCGGTGTATTCCTAATCGTCACCACCTATATGTCCCTGTTCTGCACGGACTATCTGGGAATGACACCTCTGGCTGTGGGTAATATCATTCTGATCAGTAATGTCATCGACTTCTTTACGGATCTGATTGCTGCTTATGTTATTGACAACACCAAGACCAAGTGGGGTAAGGCCCGTCCCTATGAGCTGGGCGCCATCGGCATGACCTTGTGCACAACCCTAATCTTCATTACGCCCGCAGGCTGGAGCGATACTCTGAAGATCGTCTGGGTGTTCTCTATGTACACTTTCCTCTTTGGCGTTTTCAACACCTTCCGCACCAGCGCCAACGTACCTTACCTTGTTCGTGCCTTCGACAACAACCGTACGCTGATCGGTAAGGTGTCCTCCTATGGCGGCATCGTCACAACCATGGGCTCCATGGTCGTTTCTCTGACTTTCCCCAAGCTGATGGCTACCCTTGCTACTCAGGAGGGCGGCTGGACAAAGCTGATCCTGATCTACATGATCCCTCTGACCGTTCTGGGTCTGCTGCGCTTTGTCTTCGTAAAAGAGAATCCTGCCATCGATGCCCAACAGGTCAAAGACAAGGTGGATTTCAAGGACATCTGGACTATGATCCGGAAAAACGGCTATGCATGGCTGTACCTGCTGATCATGTTCTTCTTCCAGACCATCCAGTCCATCGGTGCTCTGTCCTATTACTTTAAGTACATCGTGGGCGATGTGGGTGCTGCAGGCCTGCTGAGCATTATGAGCTTCGTGCTGCTGCCCACCATGTTCCTGTTCCCTCTGATTATGAAAAAACTCAGTGCATCTCAGATCATTGCCCTGGGTGCGGTGTTCTCCTGCCTGGGTTACATCGTCAACTACTTTGCAGGCGCATCCATGACCATGCTGATCATCGGCTCCATCATTACTGCTTTCGCCATGCTGCCTGTTTCTTATCTGGGCAATATGGTGCAGATGGATCTGTGTACTTACAACCAGTATCTGGGCCTGCCCAGAATGGATGCATCCATCGGTGCGCTCTTTAACGGCTTTGGTACCCAGCTGGGACAGGGCTTCGGCGGCTGGCTGCTGGGCTTCGCCCTGACTGCCGCAGGATATGTGGCATCTGAGGGTGATGCAATCGTTGCTCAGCCCGAAAGCGCCATCACCATGATCCGTCTGCTGTATAGCCTGATCCCCATGGTGCTGATGATCCTGCTGGCAGTTTCCGCATTCCTGCTGAGCAAGCTGAACAAGCAGATGCCCGAAATCGAAGCAAAGATCGCGGCAGACGCAGAAGTTAAGTAAACAATAGGGCAGCAGCAAGGTATGCTGCTGCCCTCAACTTTAGGTAACGATATGATAAAAGCAGTGCAGCAGTTCCAGCTTGGAACTGTACTTAATAATGAGCCTCAGGCAGTGGCGACCCTGCAGGCCATGAAAGCCGCCGGTTACACCGGAATTGAGCTTTGTGACTTCATGATCCATCCCACCCCCTTTGTGGTCAAGCTGCTGACCAAAGCGGCAGGTATGCCTGTGGGAAACGGCGGCAAGCTGGATTGGCCCCGCATTATCCGGGAAAGTGGGATGGCAGTTCCTGCAATCCACTGTTACTTGGATACCGTCGAAAAGGACCCGGAAGCGGCCATTGCCCAATGTAACACCTTTGGTACAGACAAGCTGGTGATCACGGGCATGTATCGGTTTGATTATACAAAGAAAGAGAATGTGCGTTCCCTTGCTGAAAAGCTTAACCGGGCAGGTGAAGCGCTTGCCAAAAGCGGCATCGCTCTTTTGTATCATAACCACAACGCAGAGTTTTTACAGGTAGAGCCGGGACTTTCCGCATACCATCTTTTGCAGAAGGAAACGGACGAAGCATTTTTGAATTTCGAGTTTGACAGCTACTGGTGCGCCGATGCAGGTCGTGATCCTTTGCGGGAAATGGAGAGACTCGGCAGCCGCATGAAACTGTGGCACATCAATGACCGGGGCTGCCGAAAGGCTGGATTTACTCCCATCTACAAGATGGATTCCATGGAACTGGGCTACGGCACCATGGGGCTTGCAGCTATGGCACAGCAGGCAAAGAAAAACGGCATTGATGCCGTGATTCTGGAAAGTCACCGTAACTGGATCGACGGCGACCCGGTGAAGAGTCTGCAGCGCAGTGCGGAATTTTTGAATCAACATTTTTAAGGAGGTTTCCTATGGAACTTCTGCGCAATAGTCTTATCAGCAGTTCCTTACCCTACCGGGAAGGTGCAGTCGCTGTATTTGAGCAACCCTTCAGAGTGACTGGGAACGCAACACTTACCATCACCGCCTTAGGTATTTACGAGGCGGAGGTGGATGGGGTCAAGCTGGGGGATCAGCTGTTCGCTCCCGGATACACCTATTACCCCAAGGATCTTTATTATCAGGTCTATGATTTGAACTACCTTGCACCAGGAGAACACACCCTTCGTGTCTACCTGGCCCAGGGCTGGTACTGCGGCCGATTCACCTTCGACAATAAGGTGCAGATCTATGGCGAACAATCCGCGGTTACCTGGGTTCTGGAAGGGGAGAAGGTGTACACCTCTGCTGATGAATCCGTATTGGAGTTGGAAAGCCTCTGGAAATATGCCGGATTCTACGACGGTGAAGTGTACCGGGGAGGAATCCTTGCACCCATCGGCAAGCCCATCCGTGCCGCCGCATCCCTGCCGGAGCATCTGGGCCGCACTACCTGCGCTGTCCGTATCCGGGAAGAAATGCCCGTGCGGTCCGTAACGGTTCGGGGTGATACCACCATCCTCGACTTTGGGCAGAACTTTGCGGGAATTATCTGTATCAATCCTGTAAAGATGAAGGGCGATTGTCTGAAACTGCGCCACGGTGAGATTCTGAACGCCGACGGAAGCCTCTACACCACCAATCTCCGCAAAGCGAAAGCGGAGATCGTCTATCACAAAGGAGCAGGTATTTACCGCCCCCGGTTTACTTACATGGGCTTCCGGTATGTTGAACTGACCGGCGTTCCCTATGAGGAAGGCCTGCTGACCGCCTATGCTATCTATTCCGACATGGAGCGCACCGGCCACTTTACCTGCGAGAACCCCTTGGCAGACCAACTCTACCGCAATCAGGTCTGGGGACAGAAATCCAACTATGTGGAAGTTCCCACTGACTGCCCCCAGCGGGATGAGCGGATGGGCTACACCGGCGACGGACAAGTCTTCGCCCATACCGGTGCCTATAACTTCGATACGCAAAGCTTTTGGGATAAATTCCTGAAGGATATCCGTTATTCCCAGATGGATAACACCGAGGGCTACGTTGGTCCCACGATTCCTGCCCAGGGCAAAGCCGGAATCGGCTTCATGAGTATGCTGGGTTGGGGCAACTGCATCTGCATCGTTCCGGAGATGCTGTACCACCACTATGGCACAGACCGCTTTGTCCGGGAATACTACGACTGCATGAAGACCTTTGAGGATTGTGAGATCCGGCAAATGGGCGGATTCTTCGGAAAAAAGGATCTATGGATTGCGCCCAGCCTGGGCGACTGGCTGGCAACGGGCCGGGATGTAAAATTCATGGCTATGCACAATGGCCCGGTGTCCAATGCTTTCATCGTCAATGACCTGCGGATTATGGTCTGGGCAGCGAATCTGCTTGGTAAGAAGGAAGATGCTGAGCGTTATGAAGCGCAGCTGGAGAAGACCCGAAATGCCTACCTCAAAGCATTTGTCAAAAAGGATGGTACCATGAAGGATGACTATCAGGGCGCTTACATTATGGCCCTGCAAATGGTCATTCCTAAAGGCGAACTGTGGGATAAGGTCTATACCCAATTGGTGCAGCTGCTGAAGAAGGACGGTATGCAGACCGGATTCTTTGCGACGGAGCATATCCTGCCCCTGCTGTGTGAAAATGGTGATAAAAAACTGGCCTTCGATCTGCTGCTGGACGAGCGCTGCAGTGGTTGGATGTATCAGGTCAAAGCCGGTGCCACCACCACCTGGGAGCGCTGGGATGCACTGCGGGAAGACGGTACTGTGAACGAGACCAAGATGTCGGGTGACAATATGGTGTCCTTCAACCATTATTCCTTTGGCTCCGTGGGCAAGTTCTACTATCAGTACATTCTGGGTATCCAGCCTATGGAACCCGGATTTGCCAAGATCAAGATTCAACCCCATATCGATCCCCGGATCGGTAAATTCTCCGGCAGCTATAAGGATATCTCTGTTGCCTATGATGGTCAGATTTTACACATCTCGACTCCGGCGGATGCTCAAATCATTTTGCCGGACGGCACTGTCCATGAAGTGGGTGCCGGAATTTACGATTTCTCGGTAAAGGAGTAAAACAATGAAGAAATTTCCTGAAAATTTCCTGCTGGGTGCTTCCACTGCTGCCCATCAGGTGGAAGGCAATAACATTCACAGCGATTACTATACGATGG
>JAZNPV010000010.1:0-7125 GCA_045589835.1 Faecousia sp. | reverse complement strand
GTCAACGGACGGTTTAACGAGAACGCTTTGGTAACTGCCTGTTTCAAAACACGGTGTTTTTTCAGTCGCTCCCTGTTTTGGTGCGCCCATTCCAAAACATCCTCTGTGCCATCCGGAATCGCATTCTCAATTCGTTCCCGTAAACACGCAGCAGCCGCAGGACAAGTTCCTCCCGTGGATATGGACACGGTCAGATCCCCCTTGGTGATCAGTCCGGGAAAGTAAAAGCTGCAAAGCCGCGGCACATCCACCACATTGACCGGGATACGGTATTGTCCGCACAGTGAAGCAATTTCTTCTGCTTTCGCAACATCCGTGTCCCCCACAATCACCATAGCCGGCGCGGTTCGGGCATCTGCTTCCGTAAAAGTCTGCTTATGGGTCAATACAGCCTCGAAAGGCTTCATTTTCTCTGCTTTCTGCCGGATTTGCGGTCCGTCTCCGATGAGATAAACCGTCTTTCCGGACAAATTAACGCTGATGGGAAAATGATTCATAGTTTACTCTCCTCGCAGTAGTATCGCCAGCCGCCTTCTGTACCGGTACGACAGAGCCGTACCCCAAATACCGAAGAAATCATTCCGGATGCATAAATCTGCTCCGGCGTTCCATCCGCTACGATTTTTCCATCCCGCATCAGTATCATGTGGTCTGCCGTTTGAAAGGCATGGGGAAGATCGTGAATGATCATAACAACGGTCTTTCCCTGTGCAGCCAGCATCCGCGCCTGCTGCATCAGCTGCAGCTGATGGGAAATATCCAGATAGGTGGTCGGTTCATCCAAAAGGATCACCGGCGTATCCTGGACCAGCGCCATAGCAATATAAACTTTCTGCCGCTGTCCGCCAGAGAGATTCTGCACCAACTCATCTGCCAACTCCGCAACACCCATGGTTTTCATAGCAGCATCCGCAATGGCATAGTCCTCTTTTCGGTAGCGGCGGGGATAGCCCAAATAAGGAAATCTGCCATGGAGAACCAGACGCTCCACCGTAATATCCGGAACCTGGCGGCTTTGGGCAAGGTATGCCACCCTCTGAGCTAGCTGTCGCTGTGGCAGCGTCAGGATATTCTCGCCATCCAGTACCACTTGCCCGCTGTCTGCTGGGATGATTCCGCACAGGGCTTTCAACAGTGTGGATTTTCCGCAGCCATTAGGGCCAAGGATCACGGTTACTTTTTCGGATGGGATCCGAAAATCTACATGTTCCAACACATGTTTGTCCAAATAACCGGCACTTAAGCTTTTCACTTCAAGCATGAGCGTGCCCTCCTTTGCGTTTCAGCAGCATCATTAGGAACATGGGGCCACCGATAACAGACATCAAAATACCCACAGGCAGTTCATAAGGTGCAAACACCACGCGGGAGACCGTATCACACAATGTCACAAATCCCGCGCCACCCAAGGCGCACACAGGAAGTAAATATTGGCTGTCGCTGCCGGTCAGCTTGCGCATCGCATGGGGCACAATCAGGCCAACGAAGCCCAGCAGTCCCGCAAAACTCACCGCCGCTCCCGCCAGCAGTGCCGCCAGCACCAAAAATACGGTACGCATTCGCTTCACCGGCAGGCCCAGGCTTTTTGCTGTGTCCTCTCCCAGTGCAAGAACATCCAGTTCATTGTGCATAAGCAGCAAGGCAGTCATTGCAGCAAGAATCAGTACCCCTGCCGGCAGAAGACGGGTATGGGAGACGGATGCAAAGCCGCCTGCCCGAAAATCCACACTCATCATGGCAACCTCTGGAATCAAGGTGGTCACTGCTTCGGAAAGGGCGTTTAAGATCGCATTGACCGCAACGCCTGCCAAAATCACAGTCGTACGGGAAGCACCTGTCTTTTGCCCTACATAAACAACCAGAAGCATGGCACCCATGGCACCTGCAAAAGCCGCACCGGCAATGGCCCAGCCGGATAACGCACCCAGAGCGCAGCAAACCGTTACCGCCAAGCCTGCGCCTGCGTTGACACCGATAATACTGGGAGAAGCCAACCGGTTATGCAGCACAATCTGGATCACCGCACCGGACACCGCAAGAGCCGCGCCGGACAGCAGGCAGGCAGCCGTTCTGGGCAGGCGGGAATACCAGAAGATAAATCCGGCAGTTCCCTGGGGACCGGCAAGCAGTGCGCTGTACAGTTGGTTCAAGGTCAGTTTCACGGAGCCAAGGCAAATACTCAGCAGCGCTGCAGCCACGCAAAGCAGCAGTGCTCCCCCAATGACGGTTTTCTTACTTTTCATTGCTTAAAATCGCCTCTAATCTTTCGTAGGCTTCTCCCCAACGGTGGTTGGGTTTTAAATTATACAGGTTTTTTTCCATGATGTAGACCCTGCCGCCCTTCACCGCTGACAGCTGGCTCCACAGAGGATTGCTTTCCAGCTCCAGAGCAATTTTCTCCATCATGCCGTCAGTATCGTCTCCCCGCTGAACAATGAAAATATAGTCAGGATCTGCTGTCAGGATATATTCCAGACTCAGATTTTCCAGCAGGGATTTCTCAGAATCCGCAATATTGACACAACCCAGAGATGCCAGCATCTCGCCCAGCACATTATTTTTACTGTTCTTGGCGCTGATATTGGAAGCAGATGCCACCATGCACAGAACCGTAGGCGCTTCCTCTTCCGACAAGCGCCGCCGGCTTTGCGCCAAGACAGCCTCGATCTGCTTTTGTACGGTCAGACCGTTGACCTCATACAAATCCTTTCTTCCGGTGATATCGGTACATATCTTCAGCAGCCGCAGATAGTCATCAAAATCGCCCACATCAAAATAGGCAACTGGAATCTTTGTGGCTTCCAAGGTTTCCTTCCATTCCACATTCTGTCGGGTATTCGTACTGGCTAAAATAAAGTCCGGCTCAGCGGACAGCAGAAGTTCCATGCTCAAAGATTTGGTGTTGCCCAGATTGACTGTATCTGCAGGCAATTCCAGCTGCAGATCATCCCAGGCATCGTCTGCGGTGGCGATCACCTCACCACCGGCCAGCTGCCAAATCTGCGCAAAGCTACCCAACAGCGCTGCTACACGCTGAGGATTATCCACGGTGATCTGTCTTCCAAGATCATCGGTAAAGGTCACGCCTCCGGCTTCTGCCGTTCCGGATGCGCCACAACCGGTCAGCAAAAACAGGCTCATCAACAGTGCTATCATTCGTTTCATATATAAACCTCACGGCGAACATTCAAGTTAATAGTAATTTATCATGACACAGACGAAAAAAGAAAGGACCGCTGCGGCAAAAAGGCATAGTTTCCCTCAGGCTATGGCTCCCGAGGGGAAACTTTCAAAGCCCTTTCACCGTCTTACGCGGTCCGGCAGTTTCCAATCAGGGGGATGATTGGTTTCCTATGAAATTAGCAGGTTGCGCCGCCCTTAACGGTCTTGCTCAGGATGGCTTCCTTATCGATGGTACCGGTGGTCAGCTTCTCGTTGACATAGTCGAAGCCCAGACGGTTGACGGTATCGGCAAAGCGCTCGCCGGAGATACCCTCGTCACGGAACAGCAGAATTGCCTTTTCGACAACATCCATAACTTCTTCTTCACTGGTGAAAATCTTGGTCAGAGGCTGGCCATGGGCAACCTTCTTGCCCCAGCGGCCGCCAATATAGACCTTAAAGCCGTACTGATATTCCTCAAATGCACCGAAGGGGCACTTGCCGGCACAACGGCCGCAGTTGTTACATGCATTGGGATCGATGCTGATCTTGCCGTCAACGACCTGAGCGATCTTGATGGGGCAGGACTCCACTACCTGGCACTTCTTACAGCCACGGCACTTGGTGTAGTCGACCATGGGAACTCTCTGGCCGATGATACCCAGGTCGTTCAGGCTGGGCTTAGCGCAGTTATTGGGACAACCGCCGACGCAGATCTTGAACTTGTGAGGCAGGGTGACACCGTGGTAGCCGATGTAGAACTTCTCGTGGATCTTTTCGGACAGACCGTAGGTATCGGCCAAGCCGTACTGGCAGGTGGTACCCTTACAGGAGACAACAGGACGAACCAGAGAACCGGTACCGCCAGTGGACAGGCCATGCTCAGCCAGGAAATCGATCAGAGGCTGAATATTCTCATGCTTGACGCCCTGGATTTCCAGAGTCAGACGGGTAGTCATGGCAACAGCACCGGAACCAAACTTCTCTGCAGCCTCTGCCACAGCACGATGCTCATCGGAAGTGATCTTACCATTGCGAGTAATGACACGAACATTGAATACGTCGGGGTAACGCTTATCCTGCAGGCAGCCCAGACCCTTGACGCGCTTGATCTCCTCGGGAGGCAGAACACCGCCTTCGAACTGAATCTTTACCTGGTTTGCGAACAGACCGCCTTCCAGAGCCAGGGTGTTGGTGTAGCCGTATGCCTTCAGACGGTTCTGCAGGAAGTAGCCACGCTTACCCTTAGCGCAGACCAGCAGCAGCTTGGCATCCAGATCCAGGCCGTCAATGGGGCCGGTGACCTTTGCCAGATCGATCCACTGAGCACCGGGGATGGAGGGAGCGGGGCTGACATCGATGACCTTGTAGCCCTTTGCCTTGGTAGCGGCATACTGGGCGGGAGTCATGGTCTGGTACTCGCCGGACATCTTGTTCTCCAGAATGTAGCAAGCCTGGACGAAAGGATGGATCGCAGTAGAGAAAGGAGGTGCGTAAGCAAAGTCCAGCGTATCGAAATCCTCAACCTTAGCACCCATGGCAATGCCGGTGACAGCAATGTCAACCATCTTGTCCACTGCACCTGCACCCAGAACCTGAATGCCCAGCAGCTTATGGGTTGCCTTGTCAGCAATCAGCTTGGTCATAAAGGTGGAAGCGTCGGTATAGTAATGTGCCTTATCGTCAGTAACACAGGTAACGGTGATCACATCGTAGCCTGCTTCTTTAGCCTGTGCCTCGGTCAGACCGGTACGGCCTGCGTTCAGACCTTCAGCCAGCTTCACAACGCCGGTGCCCAGGCAGCCGCCGTAGGAAACAGCTTCGCCGGTCAGGTTCTTGGCCAGCAGACGGCCGGTGATATTGGCGGTAGAGCCCATGGCGGACCACTGACCCTTACCGGTCAGACGGTTGAATACCTGAGCGCAGTCGCCAACAGCGTAAACATCGTTCAGATTGGTGCGCTGGAACTTATCCACCACAACGGTGCCACGGTTCAGCTCAATGCCGGAGTCGGCAAGCCATGCGGTAGCGGGACGGACGCCAATTGCCAGAACAACAGCTTCGCCGTCGAAGTTGCCAACGGAGGTGCGGATACCGGTTGCCTTGTCGCTGCCCAGAATCTCGGTGAGGCCTGCGCCGGTGACAACACGGATGCCCTTTGCCTGCAGCTGCTTACGGATGTAGTCGGCCACCTCAGCGTCGAACAGGTTGGGCATAACCTGAGAAGCCATGTCAACTACAGTAACCTTCAGACCCTTGGCCAGCAGGTTCTCTGCAATCTCCAGACCAATGAAGCCGCCGCCGACAATAACTGCGTTGCGGCACTTGTTCTCGTCCACATAAGCGCGCAGGCCGATGGCGTCATCAGGAGTACGCATGGTGAATACGCCGGGAAGGTTCGTACCGGCCACATTGGGAACAAAGGGGGCAGCGCCGGTAGCGATGACCAGCTTGTCGTAGGAAACGACTTCGCCGTTTGCGAAAGTAACGGTCTTGGCAGCAGCGTCAACGCCCACAGCTTCCATCTCGGTCTTGACCTCAACGCCGGTGAGGCCGGTGTACTTTGCAGGGGTGTTGACGATCAGCTCGTCACGGCTTTCGATGCTGCCGCCAACATAGTAGGGCAGGCCGCAGCCAGCATAGGAAATATCCTTGCTCTTGGTGTAAACGGTGACTTTCGCGCTGCGATCCTGACGCATCAGCTTGGCAGCGGTCTTGGTACCGGCGGCAACACCGCCGATTACAACAACGTTCATATCAGTAACTCCTTTTTTATTTTTCCGGTTTTCTGCAACCGTTCAGTACTTAGCCAATGTAGCCTGCAAACAGGAAGCCGAAGGCATAGGAAGCAATGGCAACGCACAGCCAGGTGATGCCGCCCAGTGCGATAGGCTTCAGACCCTTGGAGAAGACATCCTTAAACTTGATTTTGAAGCCGACGCCTGCCAGAGCTGCTGCAAACAGATACTTTGCCAGCTTGCTCAGAACGCTGGTAGCGGTAGCGGTGAAGAAGCCAAAAGTGTTCAGACCGGCCATAACCACAAACCACAGGATAAACATGGGGAAGGTCTTCTTGACAACAGCCAGAGGGCTGTCGTTTGCGTCAGCTTCGCCATTCTTCTTTGCGCGGGATGCCATGATCAGAGTCCATGCCAGAGCAACAAAGATCAGCATGGTGGTACGAACCAGCTTGACATTCAGGGCACCGTTGAAATCAGCATTGCCAATGATACCTTGCCAGGTTGCCTGTGCACCTGCAACAGAAGATGTGTCATTGATAGCAGTACCGGCGATGAATGCGAACTGATTGTCGGTCAGATTCAGCAGCTGGCCGATGTAGGGGTAGGAGAATGCGGCGATGGTATCAAACAGGAAGATTGCAGCCATAGCGAAAGCAATTTCCTCTTCCTTTGCCTTGATGATACGGCTCAGGGTTGCGATCGCAGTACCACCGCAGATGCAGGTACCGCCGCCAACCAGGATGGAAGTATTCTCAGATACCTTCAGAACCTTGCGGCCGATCACCAATGCAACGGTGAAGGACAGCAGGATGTTGAAAATGATCAGGGGCAATGCACGGATACCGGTACCCAGAATTGCTGCAAAATTCAAAGTCGCGCCGGTTGCAATGATGCCCCAGTTCAGGAACTGCTTGGAGCAGTAGGTGGTGCCTGCCTTGAATTCCTTGGAAACGCTGGGCAGCACATTGCAGATAATCATAGTTACCAACAACGCCAGCATGGGGCCGCCAATAACGGTTCTTCCGAACCAGGCCTTCTGCAGGGTAGTGGTCTCGTTTGCCAGTACACCGACCACGATGCACAGGATAATTGCCAGAGACTTACCCCACTTGATGGTGTTCTTGTTTTCGCTCATGGTTTTACCTCCGTTGTTTCTATCTTTCTTCTTCAAAAAAGCACTGTTTCGTGCTTTTTATATCGATTTCTACTTGATTATAGCATA
>JAZNPV010000009.1:0-4328 GCA_045589835.1 Faecousia sp. | reverse complement strand
ACCAGGGCCTTCCACGTAAGGAGAAAGAGGTTATATAGAACGGGCAATGGCTACCCGGAACTGTTTCAGGAAATCTTCTTGCGGGAAGCAGATTTCTTTGCTGTTTTCTTTGCGGGCTTTTCGCTTTTTTCAGCAGCGGGGATTTCCTCCGGCACTGCCTTTTCGGCCTTCCGGATGTCGCCCTCCCGCAGTACCATGGCGGTACGGGCAGGCAGATAGAGAGAAATGGTGGAAGCGCCGTTTTCATCCACCTGCACCGGATAGGTACCGTGGTTGATCTGGCCCCAGCCGCCGTATTTCCAGTCGTCGGTGGTGAAGGCCACTTCATAATCGGCACAGTTGGGGATGCTGACCTTCACATCGGTGTAGGAATTGCAGGGGCTGAAGTTAAAGGCAAACAGCAGTCCCTTCCGGTAGAAGACAATCACCTGGCGGTAAGAATCATTATAACGCAGGTCGCCCATCTTCTGCTCAAACAGATTCACACCCTTGGTGACGGCGATCATATCTTTATCGAAAGCATTGAGATACTGGTATTTCAGATCGGTATTATCCGGCAGACTCCACTGGCGGCGGCAGTAGTGGAAGCTCCAGCCGTTGCCCTCTCTGGGAAAATCGATCCATTCGGGATGGCCGAATTCGTTGCCCATGAAGTTCAGGTAAGCCTCACCGCCGCCGGCGATGGTGTACAGGCGGATCATCTTGTGCAGGGCAACGGCACGGTCGATGGTATCGTTATGGCAGTCCTTGTGCATGTCCGTGTACATGGCTGCATCTGCCAGACGGAAAATCATGGTCTTGTCGCCAACCAATGCCTGGTCGTGGGACTCCACATAAGCCACGGTATCTTCTCCGGGACGGCGCATACACATGCTGCACCACATGCCAAAGATATCCCAGAACTCGTCTTTCCGTTCCTTGACGGTCTTCACCCACATATCGGGAAGGCCCATGCCCAGACGGTAGTTAAAACCGATGCCGCCGTCTTCAATCGGCAGGCACATACCAGGCATACCAGACATATCCTCCGCAATGGTGATGGCATTGGGGTTCACCTGCCGAATCAGTTCGTTGGCCAGCTGCAGGTAGGTAATGGCCTCCACGTGGGTATTGTAGGAGAAATACTTATCATTGGAGTTGAAGTCGGTTCCCAGACCATGGTCGTGATACAGCATGGAAGTCACACCATCAAACCGGAAACCGTCGAAGTGATACTCCGTCATCCAGAACTTCAGATTGGACAGCAGGAAGTGGATGACTTCGGTCTTGCCATAGTCAAAGCACTTGGTGCCCCAGGCAGGATGGTCGCCCTTGCCGCCAGCATGGAAGAACTGGTACTCGGTGCCGTCGAACATGTTGATGCCCTCGGCGGTATTCTTCACCGCATGGGAATGGACCACATCCAGCAGCACCCGGATACCCATCTCATGGGCCTTGTTTACCAGATATTTCAGGTCCTCAGGCTTACCGAACCAGGAGGAAGCTGCGAAAAAGCTGGACACCTGATAGCCAAAGGAACCATAGTAAGGATGTTCCATAATGGCCATCAGCTGCACGGTGTTGTAGCCCGCTTCCTTGATTCTGGGCAGAGTATAATCCGCAAACTCCCGGTAGGTGCCCACATGACCATGCTCCTGGGCCATACCCACGTGGGCTTCATAGATATACAGAGATTTTTCGCCCTGGAAATCTGCGTCCGTCCATTCAAACTGTTTTCTGTCATCCACTACCTCCGCGCACCAGGTAATGGAGTAGGGTTCCTGAATGACACGGCGGGCATACAGAGGAATATGGGCAGTACGTTCCATATTGGCATCTACAATGGTTTTAACCTTGCAGCCCTCCCACAGGGCATCGTCACCGGGGAGGAACAGTACCCAGCAGCCATCTCCATAGCGCAGCATAGGATACTCTGTCCAGTTCCAGTTATTGAAGTCGCCGGTCAGATACAACTGATAGGCATTGGGCGCCCATTCCCGGTAAATCCAACCGCCATCCACATGGTGAATACCGAAATATTCATGCGCATTTGCAAAATTGTTCAGTGTACTTCCATCGGGAAGCAGTCTCTGCTTGGTGTCCCGGTAGAGCTGCATTCGGTAATCAATGTCCCAGGAGAAGTCCTGAAGTTGAGGATTCAGATCCAGTAATCTGTACATATTAAAAATCTCCAGTCTGAAGAATTATTTTCCTGTTACGAATCTGAAGCTATTATTCTATTCGGGTACCTCTAAAACGCGGCAAAATAAAAACACAGGAAGGAAGTCAACAAGATTTTAGGAAGGAGGTTCTGTTTTAGAGGTACCCTTTATATCAACACTCTAGCATTTCCAGAGTGCAGGTCGCCGCAATGGATTTGCGGATCGCTGCCCGGAGGGGCAGCACAGCATTGGGAGTGACAGAAAGTTCATCAATACCCAGAGCCAGGAAGGTCGGCAGCAGGCTCAGGTCTGCACCCAGTTCACCGCAGATACCGATCCAGATACCGGCATTGTGGGCGGCGTCCGCTGCCATTTTTAATGCCCGCAGAACTGCGGGATGGTGGGGATCATAGAATTTGCCCAGATCATTGGCCTGGCGGTCACAGGCCAGGGTGTACTGGGTCAGATCGTTGGTGCCAACAGAGAAGAAATCCACGTATTTTGCCAGTTCATCCGCAATAAAGATGGAGGCAGGTGTCTCTATCATCACGCCGATCTCAGTTTCCGGATCAAAGGGAATACCCTCAGCGGTCAGTTCCTTCATAACGCTCTGGCAGGCACGCTTACATTCCTTCACTTCCCAGACAGAGGTGATCATGGGGAACATGATCGCAACCTTACCGTAAGCAGAAGCACGATACAGAGCCCGCAGCTGTGGTTTGAACACTTCGGGACGATTCAGGCAGATCCGGATCGCCCGGACGCCCAGGGCAGGATTTTCTTCCTTCTTCATATCGAAGTAGTCTACCTGCTTGTCTGCGCCAATGTCCAGGGTGCGAATGATGACCCGCTTGCCGCCCATGGCGGAAGCAACCGCCTTATAAGCCTGGAACTGTTCTTCTTCGGTAGGATAATCATTGGCTGCCAGATACAGGAACTCACTGCGGAACAGTCCAATTCCCTGTCCGTCATTATTCAATACAGCCGCTACATCTTCCGGAGAACCAATATTGCAGTAGACGTTGACTTTCTTGCCATCCAGGGTCACATCTTCCTGTCCCTTCATGGTGGCAAGTATTTCTTTCATTTCCTGCTGTTTGTTATACTTCTCCCGGATCTGTGCATGGGTCAGCTCGTCCGGATCGAGAACTACACTGCCTGTCTCACCGTCCAGGTAAGCCACACGTCCGGCATATTCTGCTTTCAGAGCGTCGCCAAGACCGCAAATGGCTGGAATTCCCATGGTACGGGCAAGAATAGCAGTATGGGAATTGGAAGATCCGCCTTGCGTTACAAAACCCAGAATTTTGGATTTGTCCAGCTGGATGGTCTCGGACGGTGCCAGATCATCAGCTGCCAGAATAATCGGTTCCTCAGTGTCAATGCCGCCTTCCACAACCCCCATCAGATTATTCAGAATCCGCTGAGAGACATCCCGGATGTCTGCAGCACGGGCCTGCATATAGGCATCATCCATGGCAGCGAACATAGCCGCAAACTGCTCTCCGGCCATCTGAACAGCATATTCCGCATTACAGCCCTCTTCCTCCAGACAGGAGAGAATACATTCCACATAGTCTTCATCTTCTACGAACATGGCATGAGTGTCAAAGAGGATGGCAATTTCTTCACCGGCATCTTCTCTTGCTTTTTCAGCCAGAATGTTCAGCTGCTGCACAGTGGCTTCCTGAGCCTGAGCAAGCCGCTGTTTCTCGGCCTCCACGTCCTCAACCTGCCGCATCGCTACAGTAGTGTCCGGGCGCTGGAAGAAATACAGCTTTCCTTTAATAACACCCTTGGAAACACCTTTTCCCTGCATTAAGATCATGCTGATTTCTCCTTTTTACAGCACATCCTCGAAGTACTGGTACAATACATCGAGCAACTCCACTTCAGAGGGACCATCCGTCGTTACAGTTACCGCATCCCCCTTGCGGATGCCCATGGTGGCAACCTTCATAGGGCGGGAAATATTGGCGCTGCGGGTACCCATTTCCAAAATGGCCGTTGTGTCAGGATAACATCTTGCCAGTTCTGCCAGACGACCGGCAGGGCCAAAATGCATTGCAAAATCCGCCTGGATCACGTAAGTAAACTTCTGCATGATGAAACTCCCTCCATTACAGGTTGTTATTTACAAACTGGGACATGGCAATGATGGCGGTGTCTTCGCTGGCACCCTCAGCG
>JAZNPV010000008.1:0-35097 GCA_045589835.1 Faecousia sp. | reverse complement strand
ATAAATCCTCCCAACCCCCCGGCCCGCCGGGCCGGGGAGTTTTATTGCTGGAATCCTTTTCAAAATGCCAATGTAGGGGCCGACGCCCCCGGCGGCCCCTACGGTTTCTAATAAAAACAGGGCAATTAAACCAAAAATATTTGGATATTCCCCTTGACAACGGGGAAAAGCTATGCTAAAATACACGAGCAATAAAGAAGGCCTACCATCCGCCTCACCGTTCGCATAATGCAAAACGGTTAATATTCCACCTTTCCACAGGGAAATTGCGGGAGTATGCGGATGCAGGGCATCCGCTTTTTTTGTTATCTAATGGAGGTGCTTACCATAGCAAAGTTAGATCATCAGCTCAACGAAGAGATCCGGGACAAAGAGGTCCGTCTGATCGGAGCCGACGGTGCCCAGCTGGGTATCGTGTCCGCCGCCCAGGCCAATGAGATGGCCGAAGAACAGGGTCTGGATCTGGTGAAGATCTCTCCCAACGCCGTCCCCCCTGTCTGCAAGATCATGGATTATTCCAAGTTCTGCTTCGACCAGAAGAAGCGGGAAAAGGAAGCCAAAAAGAATCAGCGGGTAGTGGAGATCAAGGAGATCCGTATGAGCCCCAGCATCGACACCAATGACCTCAACACCAAGGTCAAGAATGCGGTGAAGTTCCTGAAGGACGGCAACCGTGTGAAAGTCAGCGTCCGTTTCCGCGGCCGCGAAATGGCACATACCAATCTGGGTGAGAAGCTGCTGATGGATTTTGCCGACGCCTGTGCCGAGGCCGCCACCATGGAGAAAAACCCCAAGCTGGAAGGCCGCTTTATGGCCATGTTCCTGACTCCCAAGAACAGCAAGTAAATTTGTTTTTCTATTACCAAAGATACGGAAGGAGAACTACCTATGCCCAAGCTGAAAACCCATAGCGGTGCAAAGAAGAGATTCAACCTGACCAAGTCCGGTAAGGTTAAGAGAGCCCGCGCTTACAAGAGCCACATCCTCACCAAGAAGGACACTAAGCGTACCCGTCGTCTGCGCACCACTGCTTACGCTGACGTGACCAATGTTGCGGCCGTCAAGAAGATGATCCCGTACAAGTAAGAGAAGGAGGATATTGAGAAATGGCAAGAGTCAAAGGCGCAATGATGACGCGCAAAAGAAGAAATGCTACCCTGAAGCTGGCCAAGGGCTACTGGGGTTCTAAGTCCAAGCACTTTAAGATGGCCAAGCAGCAGGTCATGAAGTCCGGCAACTACGCTTTCGTAGGCCGTAAGCTGAAGAAGCGTGACTACCGCAGACTGTGGATCACCCGCATCAGCGCTGCTGTTAAGCCCTTCGGTCTGAACTACTCCACCTTTATGAACGGTGTGAAGAAGGCCGGTATTGAGATGAACCGCAAGAGCCTGTCTGAGATGGCTATTCAGGACAGCGCCGCTTTCGCCGCTCTGGTTGAGAAGGCAAAGGCTGCTCTGTAATTTTGGCTTACTGAAAAGACCCTGCTGCAAAGCGGGGTCTTTTTGTACCATTGATAACAGGAAGGAAATCTGTATGATAAAGTTGACAGTGGACAGTTGACAATTAAGGTATTTCTTTCGGAAATAATTTAAATAAGTCCCCGCAGGGGACACCATAACTGTCAACTATCAACTATCAATTGTCAATTATTTAAGGGGGTGAGAATATGGAACTGCGGCATATTGCCTGCCGGGACGGGCGGCTTTCTTCATTTTTGAAGGAGGAAATGGCTATGTCCACAGGCCTGATGAACCGGCTGAAATGGCAGGATAAGATATTTGTGAACGGCATCCCCCAGCACACCGACTATCCGGTAACGGCCGGCGATGTGATTACCGTAGAGCTGGACGAGCGGTCACCGGCATATCCGGCGGAAGATATTCCGGTGACGATCCTTTATGAGGATGACCATATTCTGGCCGTGGATAAGCCTGCAGGCCTTTTGATCCACCCCTCCCGGTGCAGACTGACCGGCACGCTGGCAAACCGGGTGCTGGGCTACTTCCGGCGCACAGGTCAGCCCTGCGCGTTCCATCCCATCACCCGGCTGGACAGGGATACCTTCGGTATCGTACTGTTGGCAAAGAACTCCCATATTCACCGTCTGCTGCAAGATTGTCCCATGAAAAAAACCTATCACGCGCTGGTGTATAGCGGCCCGGAACAGGAAAGTGGGACCATTGATGCCCCTATTGCCAGAAAACCCTTGCCCAGCCTGCTGCGTTATGTAAACCAAGAAGGAAAGCCCTCTGTGACGGAATTTACGGTGCTGGAGCGGTTAGCAGGCCATGCCAAGCTGGCGCTGCGGCCGGTCACCGGACGGACGCATCAATTGCGAGTCCATTGTTCCTATATGGGCTATCCTATTTTGGGAGATCCCCAGTACGGCAGTGAAGAATCCGCTGCTTATTCTGCCCAGCATAATCTAACGCATCAGCTGCTCTGCGCCAAGGGACTGGAATTTCCCCACCCCATTACCGGAGTTCCCATGTGTCTGAAATCTAAAATGGATGTGGAGCTTTAATAAGAACGCCCAACAAATTTGTATTTATCGGTTAGTTAAGCAGAGAACCAAAAGCCTTCCCCCGGGGGGGAAGGTGGGCCGGCGCAAGCCGGGTCGGATGAGGAACGGCGTGTACTGGCAGTGCGCATTAAGCCTATGAACAGACGCAAAATCCACCGTTTCTGCCCGCTTTCCTCATCAGTCATAAAATCCGTACCGGATTTTATGACAGCTTCCCCCCGGGGGAAGCCTTTGGTGCGTAAGCGCCAGCGCAACTGCACGACAAACTGAAATTTGCAAATGAGCGGTTTGGGGGAAGACCTTGCCGGTTGTTGCTGATTGGCAACGGCCCGGTTGGTGGCATAATGCCATCGACCGGGCCGTTTTTTACGGAATGAAATTTTCAAATATAGGCAGCAGCTTTTCGGAAAGAGCCGTATCAAATTGCTCCTTGGTACGCAGTGTCCAAGACACGCCCTGTATGCCCCACAGCTTTCTTACCAGCCGGTTGCTGAGGGTTTTGCGGCAGCCATACGCATGGGCCACAAAATCCGGCAGCAGCAGGAAATTAAACAGCTGATGGGTCAGACAGAATTTCAGGATCCACGGTGCTTTTACCTCGCTTTTCGTAAACCGCTCCACCAACTGCCCCCGAACAATATGGGGACGGTGCTTTCGCAGCCAGTAGACACACCGTGGATCAAAGGATTCGATACAGTAGGGCCCTTCATAGCTTTCCAGCATGTTGCAGGCGGTTTCGCAGAGTTCTTTATAGTTGTTGGAAACGGATTTTAGCTCCACGATCAGCGGCACCCTTCCGTCCACCAGTTCCAGCACCTGCCGAAAATCGGGAATGGTCTGCTCCGTACCCCCAAGATGATAATTCGCAAGCTGGTCAGCGGCCAGATCCTCTACCCGGCCCTCTGCACCGGTAGTACGCTGCAGAAGTGAATCGTGGATCACAGCCAGATTTCCGTCTTTCATCAGGTGTACGTCCAGCTCCATACCGAAGCCCGCGTCCACCGCAGCCTGAAAAGCGGCCAGACTGTTTTCCGGGCGGGAAGTGTTATGCAGCCCCCGGTGGGCGTAGCACCAGCCCCTGAATTGCTGTAATCCCGGATGATTCCGCCGCCCCCGCAGAGACAGAAGATACAGAATCAGCAGGATCAGAATAATAGCAATGAGCATACAGAACCTTTCTTATGCCTTGGCCACAGGTCGGGCATCGCCGTGCCGGGTCAAAGCCATGGTCACAAATGCGAGGGCCACAAAGATGGCTGCGTAGGGGAACAGGGCGGTCATGCCCATCTGATCCATCAGGAAGCCGGACAGCATGGGGGTAGCGGTCTGGGCAGCCATGGAGGCGGTGTAATAGAAGCCGGTGTACTTGCCCACATCGGAGCCGGAACACATCTCCACTACCATAGGGAAGGAGTTGACGTTGATTGTGGCCCATGCAATGCCTGCCAGCGCGAACATAATATACATCAGCCAGGCGGGACTGCCGGCCCGCATGAAGGAAGCTACTGTAAAGGCGGCGGCCAGCATCACAACACCTGCCAGAATGGTCTTCTTTCTGCCGATCTTGGAGGCTACCATACCGGCGGGCAGGTAGGCAACAATGGCACAGCCCTGGGCGATGAGCATAGTCTCGCTGTAGCCCATCAGCAGCACATTGGGTGCGTAGACAGAGTACTTGGAGGTAACGGCGTTATAGCCGAAATACCACAGGGCAACAGAGAGCAGGATGCAGATCAAAGAGAACCGCTGATCCTTGGAAAGCTTCCGCTTTTCACCCACAACCTCTTCTTTTTCCTCAATATTGTAGCGCACGGAGTCGGCCTGCATTTCGGCAACCCACTTGGGCTCCTTAACGCAGGTCAGGAAGATGACGAGAGCAACCACCATCAGTGCGGCAATGGTGATATAGTAGGGGGTGTAGCTCATCATGGCATTCTTAGCGGTGGAAATGCCAAATGCAAAGCCCATGCCAAGCAGCAGAACGATAATGCCGCCAGCGTTGCCCATCAGATTGATCACGGCATTGGCCTTACTGCGCAGGGGCTTGACGGTCACATCCGGCATCAGCGCCACAGCGGGGGAACGGAAGATGCCCATAGCTACCAGCAGAATTAGCAGGATACCAATGAACAGCAGCAGAGGGAGGGGGTTGGCCTTGGTCTGCTCAGCGGCATATGCCTGCCGGGCAGGCACCACGTAACTGGTGTAGGGAGTCTTGTCCTCGTCCTGATTGGTCACATCCTTGTTATCGTCAGTGCTGCGGATCTGGGTGAATTCCTCACGGGTGAACTTTTCAGCCAGAACGAATTTGGTTCCGTTGGGGGTCTGCAGTTCCTTATCCGACTGGGTATCATAAACGATTTCCAATGCGGCGGGATCGTCCACGGAAGCAATATCCTGAATGCTCCGAAGCTGCATGTTGTCAACAAAGCTCAGTGCCACCAAAGCCACAGCGGCTACCAGTGTGCCAAGCCGGATAAAGGGGGTACGGCGGCCGCTTTTGCCTTTATGCTTGTCGGAAAGGGTACCGAACAGAGGCAGCAGGAATAGGGCCAGAATATTATCCAGCGCCATGATAACGCCGGACAGGGTCTGGTTCATGCCGAATTTATTGGTCAGGGTCAGGGCGATGGTGGCATCATATGCCTGCCAGAAAGCACTGATGAGAAAGAAGGCAAAGCCTACTAAGATCGTGCGTTTGTAGTTGAGCTTCATGGCGAAGTCCTCCTGTCGCGCTAAAATTACAAAAACATTATAGCGGGTACAGGCAAAAAAATCCAGCCCTTTGGTGGATAATGTAAAAGTTTCTGCAAATATACACTTATTGTTGTGTTTTGTTCGTATATACAGCAACTCCGCTCCGGAGATCCGGAGCGGAGTCTTACTTGTTTAGCACAGCTTTGCGCCGGCGGGGATGGCATCGCTGACCATCAGAAGATTCAGCTTTTCCTCGCCCTTGTCGGTGTAGACTGCGCTCAGCAGCATACCGCAGGACTCCTTACCCATCATCTTCCGGGGAGGCAGGTTAGTAATGGCCACCAGGGTCTTGCCGATCAGCTCCTCGGGCTTGTAGTACTTGGCAATACCGGACAGGATCTGCCGGTCGGTGCCGGTACCGTCATCCAAGGTAAACTGCAGCAGCTTGTCGGACTTCTTGACCGGCTGGCAATCCTTGACCTTTACGGCCCGCAGATCGCTCTTGCAGAAGGTGTCAAAGTCCACATTCTCGGTGGCGTAGGGCTCGATCCCGATAGTGGACTTAGGCTTAGATAACTCTTCCAGAGCAGCCAGTTCCTTCTCCACATCCAGACGGGGGAACAGAGGGGTGCCTACGGTGGTGGTCCAGCTGTGATCGGCGCAGTAGCCCTTGGCATCCCAGATACGGCCCTCAGCACCAACATTCAGCAGCTCGAAGATCTTCTCAGCAGTCTCGGGCATGAAGGGGGTAATCAGAATGGCGGCAATGCGGATGCTCTCGCACAGGTTCTTCATGACGGTCAGCAGACGGGGCTTGGTCTCCTCACTCTTGGCAAGGATCCACGGAGTAGTCTCGTCGATATACTTGTTGGCACGGTCCAGCAGCCGGAACACTTCATTCAGCGCCACGGAGAACTGGAACTTATCCATCTGCCTTTCGTAGTTTGCGCAGACCTCAGCAGCCAGAGCCTTCAGCTCTTCATCCAAAGGTGCTGCCTCGCCGCCCTCGGAAAGCGTGCTGCCGAAGTACTTCTGGTTCATGGCCACCGTACGGGACACCAGATTGCCCAGAGTGTTGGCAAGGTCAGTGTTGATGGTGGACATCAGCAGCTCGTTGGTGAAGTTGCCGTCGGAGCCGAAGGGGAAGGTACGCAGCAGGAAGAAGCGCAGGGCATCCACGCCGAACCGCTCGGACAGGATGTAGGGATCCACCACATTGCCCCGGGACTTGGACATCTTCTCGCCGTTGAAGTTCAGCCAGCCGTGGCCGTAGACCTTCTTGGGCAGGGGCAGGCCCTGACTCATCAGGATGGCGGGCCAGATGATGGAATGGAAACGGACGATCTCCTTGCCTACAAAGTGGACATCGGCGGGCCAGAAGTCGTTGAAGTCGTTGTACTTGCCGTTCTCATAGCCCAGAGCGGTGATATAGTTATTCAGCGCGTCGATCCAAACATAGACCACATGACCGGGATCAAAGTCCACAGGCACACCCCAGGTAAAGCTGGTACGGGAGACGCACAGGTCCTCCAGACCGGGCTTGATGAAGTTGTTGACCATCTCATTAACGCGGCTGCGGGGTTCCAGAAAATCGGTATTCTCCAGCAGCTCCCGGATCCGGTCAGCGTACTTACTGAGCCGGAAGAAGTAGGCCTCTTCCTCGGCATCCTTGACCTCACGGCCGCAGTCGGGACACTTGCCGTCTACCAGCTGGCTTTCCGTCCAGAAGGCCTCGCAGGGGGTGCAATACTTGCCCTTGTAGGAACCCTTGTAGATGTCGCCGTTGTCATACATCTTCTTAAAGATCTTCTGCACGGCCTCCACATGGTAATCGTCGGTGGTACGGATGAACCGGTCATAAGAAATGTTCATCAGCTTCCAAAGGTCCAGCACGCCCTTTTCGCCCAGTACGATATTGTCCACAAACTGCTGGGGGGTGACGCCTGCTTCCTTGGCCTTGTCCTCGATCTTCTGGCCATGCTCGTCAGTACCGGTCAGGAACTTGACGTTGTAGCCGCACAGGCGCTTGTAGCGGGCCATAGCATCGGTTGCCACGGTGCAGTAGGCATGGCCAATGTGCAGATTGGCAGACGGATAGTAGATGGGTGTTGTGATGTAATAGTTGCCTTTGCTCATAATATAACCTCCTGAAAGAAAATCGCCCCTGCATACGCAAGGGCGACGTGATTTACGACGCGGTACCACCTTGTTTTACGTCGGCGCACAAGCTACAACGCTCCATTTCCTGCAAGCAGGATATTCCGCCTGTAGCTTGGCTTCTCCTTTCCCCACAAAGCAGGCTTTGTGGGGGCCCCATTTTTGGGGAAACCAACGCCTCTTTCGCGCGTTGACGGGCGCACCCGAAAATGCCTACCTATCGACATTTCAGCTCCCAGGCCATGTTCCGCCGTTTCCTGCCTGCCCCATCACAGCAACCGGGGCTCTCTGAAGGTTTTCCGCAGCGTACTCTCCTGTTCACAGCTTTTTTCCATTGTAATTGCCATTATATGCTGAAAACAAGGGTTTTGTCAATACAATTTTACTGTGCTTTCTCTTTTGTAAGCCACAGGGCAACTACCACAGCACTGACACCGCCTGCCAATTTGCCGAGGATCATCGCCGGTAACATCTCGGGTGCAAAGCCTGCGGTAAAGCCCAGATGATCGCCAAATACAAAGGCAGCCGACACAGAAAAGGCAATATTAACTACCTTGCCCCGCCGGTCCATATCCTTGACCATGCCAAAGGTGGCAATGGAATTGGCCAGCGTTGCGATCAGTCCGGCCGCTGCCACCTCATTCATGCCCAGCAGCCGTCCCAGCTTTAACAGGGGTTTTTTCAGCAGCTTTGTGATCGCCAGCACCAGCGGAAACGCGCCCGCCAAAACGATGGCAATAGCACCTACCGTCAAAAAACCCTCTTCAATGCTCACCATGCCCGGTATGATCTCAAAGCCGGTCAGCGCCTGCACAATGGCCGCAACCAAGCCAATGGTAATCAGCGCCACGATGCCCTTGCCGAAAATACCGAAGCCCTTAATCATGGCTTTTTCCGCTTTCCACAAGCCTAAAGCGATCAATGCCGCGAAGAGTACAATGGGAATCAGATTTCGCAGCACCAGCATGATTGGAAAACCTGCCACCAGTCCGCCAACCAAGATTCCCACCGGCACCGTCACCACGCCGGCAAGAATTCCTTTTGCCAGCGCGGGCCTGTCCTTGGGAGAAAGGATTCCCAGCGCCACCGGAATGGTGAACACAATGGTCGCGCCCAGCATGGAGCCGCAGATCACGCCGCCCAGCAGCGCCGCCTGTGGGTCGGCAGACATAGCCTGCGCCAACGAGCCGCCGCCCATGTCACAGGCAAGGATCGTGCCTGCGAACATGGCAGGATCCGCTCCCAGAAAGCCGTACACCGGCACCACCACCGGCCGCAGGAAATCCGCCAGCACCGGAGCAATGGCAATAATACCGATCATAGCCAGCGCAAGAGAACCCATGGCCAGAATGCCGTTTTCAAATTCCTGTCCCAGCCCCAGCTTATTGCCAAAGATCCGGTCCAGCGCACCGGCCACCGCAAAGACTGCCATGACCGTGATCAAAATTTCATGGGCAGACATTACTTTTCCTCCTGATCCAGAATGGCCACCACAGCCGCATCCACAGGAGCTTCCATGCAAAACCGGGAAGCTACTGTTCCGGTGACCAGCAGTACCCTGTCACCGGTGCCTGCGCCCACCTGATCTGCCGCCACCACTTCCCCCTCCGGGGTATTTACCACCAAAAAGGTCTGCCCCATCAGGCAGGATGCCTTTCTGGTAGACCAAACTGAGCCTGTGACTGTTCCGATCTTCAATCCGTTCCCTCCAGAATTTCTTTTGCCAACGGTGTCAGCACCGCCCCGGCACCGGGCTGCTTTCCTGCCAGCCGCAAAGCTCTTGCCTCCTGTGCCGTTACCAGCCGTTTCTGGCCGCCGTCCGTAAAGAGAATACCCCAGCTTTTCATCTCCCGGCGGGAGGAGGCAAGACTGGCAGACAATGCCCGGTTTTTAGGCACTTCCGGCAAACCCGGTGTGTACAGCACCACCGGCTTTCCCTCCGCAAGGGCAGAAAGTGCCGCTTCCTCCGAAAAGCGCAGCGCCTGTGCAAGGGTCAAAGAGCCGATGACCACCGCATCGTAGGGTGCTTCCGTCACATAGCTGTAGCCCAGCGCGCAGGCAGGCGCTTCGCCGATCAGCAGCGCCCGGCTCATGACAGAATCCTCCCCAGATCCCCCGCTTTAAAGCCGCAGGCATTGGCTTCATCGTAATCAAGATGCACCCGGGTCTGGAAGCCGGGATGCACACGCACCAGCAGTTCTTCAAACACCACAGGCCGGTGAGTATAGGTTTGCAGACGCACCATTTGCTTATCCTCCACGCCCATGGCCTTGGCATCCTCCGGGCTCATGTGGATGTGCCGCTGGGCAGCCAGCACGCCCTGTTTGATCTCCACCTGTCCGCATGGGCCAACCAGAATCGCACCGGGTGTTCCCTCCACTTTTCCGGATGGACGGATGGGCGGATCGATCCCCAAGGTTTTGCCGTCGGTCAGAGAAATCTCCACCTGCGCCTCCGGCCGTTCCGGCCCCAGCACCGCCACATTTTTAAATTCTCCCTTCGGGCCAATGACGGTTACACGCTCATTGGACAAAAACTGCCCCGGCTGGGACAGCTCCCGTTTGGGGGTCAGCTTGTGCCCAAACAGCGTCATTGCCTGTTCCTCGGTAACATGAGCATGGCGGCCGGAAGCCTCCAGCTCCACAAAGATCCTGCCCAAAACCTGATTGGTCAGTGCATCTAAATCCATAGTATCACTCCTTGCTGACAGATTTATTTGCCTTCAGCTGTATCATAATCAGATACAGTCCGCTGCTCAGGCGGTTCATGGCCCGCAGGATGTCCTCACGGGTGGGATTGCCCTCCCGGTCGCAAAAGGCCTCCACCGCCGCCAGTTCCGCAGCCCGGGCAGTACATCTGGCCCGGTTGACCTGCAAAAGCAGCCGTCCATCCTCTGCTGACGGCATAAAATGGGGCTGGCCGTAAAAATCCTGCGGCCTATGGCTCCGCTCCCGCAATTCCTGCTGGGTAAGGCCCATGAGTTTCTCTTCCTTCACCGGCTCTTCCAGCACATCCCAGCGCACCAGATTTCTTGCAAGCGCCAAAACATCTCCAAGCTGCTGCTTGGTTTGCGTATCCGCATCCTGCTGGCAAAGCAGCAGCTCTGCCTCCAAGCTATCGACAGCCCCCCGGAATTTGATCCGGGGGTGGGTCTTATGCACCAGAACATCCCCGTTTAAATGGGTCATATGCTCCGGTTTTCCCTCCGCATAGCCGCCGGAAAGCAGCTTGTAGCGCTCCGGCCTTGCCTGCTCCGCGCTCAAGATAGGGATCCGTTCCCGGCTTAAAAAATCTCTGGCATCAGAGGTCATCTGATCTCCTTTACCCAGAAAAAACACCCGTTTGCCGTCCCGGTTGCGCAGATTCGCTTTTACCGCATCTTTGGTATAAAGCATTATTTCGTGCTGCCGCCCTGCTGGCTCAGTCGGCCGTTAGGCAGAATGGCATCTACTTCGGTGTGGGGACGGGCGATTACGTGAACAGAAATCAGCTCGCCCACCTTTTCGGCGGCAGCAGCGCCGGCATCAGTAGCTGCCTTCACAGCACCCACGTCGCCCCGCACCATAACGGTCACCAGACCGCCGCCTACCTGCTCCTTACCCACCAACTGCACGTTGGCAGACTTGACCATGGCATCTGCTGCCTCAATAGCGCCGATCAGGCCCTTGGTTTCGATCATACCCAAAGAATTTGTGTTCATAATTATCTTCCTTTCCGAATTTTGAAATTACAAATTACCGCAATCGTTCCAGGATCTTTGCTGTCAGAATTTCCACCAGACTGTCATCTACCTGTGCATGGCATTTGCAGGGCTTGTCCTGCTTGTCCCATGCCACCCGACGGATATTGATCAGATCCAGCGGAGAAATATTGTTGGAGGAGCTGCTGCCGCCTACCGCGCCGCAGCCCAACGTCAGCGCCGGGAACAGGCCGGTAGTAGCGCCGATACCGCCCAACGCCGCCGGTGTATTCACCAGAAAACGGGATACAGGGATCTGCAGCGCGAATTTGCGCACCACATTCAGATCCTGCGCATGAATGGCAAAGGTATGGCCGCTGCCCTCGTGGGTCAGCACCTCGATTGCTTTTTGCAGTACCGCGTCCTCGCTGTCCATTACGAAAAATGCCAGCACGGGACACAGCTTCTCCATGGAATAGGGCCGGGTTGGGCCCGCCTCCTGTTCCCGTGCCACCAGAATTTTCGTTCCCTGGGGTACAGAAAAGCCTGCCTTTTCCGCCAGATGGGCAGCACTCTTGCCTACGATCTCCGGATTCAGCGCACCGGTAGGCCGGAACAGCAGCTTGGCCAGTTTTCCGGCCTGCTGGGTGTCCATAAAGTAAAAGCCCATGGATGCCGCAGTTTTCTTGACGGCGCTTTCCATGTCCTTTTCCACAATAATGCTCTGCTCGGAGGCGCAGACCGTTCCGTTGTCAAAGGTCTTGGAGCGCAAAATGCACCGCAGCGCATGCTCCACGTCCGCAGAATTGTGGATATAGGCAGGGCCGTTGCCTGCACCTACGCCGATGGCAGGCTTTCCGGACGAATAGGCCGCACGCACCATAGCCGGGCCGCCGGTGGCTAAGATCAGACGCACCTGCTCCGCGCCCATCAGTTCCTGACAGCCTGCCATAGACGCAATCCCCAAGCAGCCTACACTGCCAGCAGGCGCACCGGCAGCCTCCGCCGCCTTGGCAACGATCTCCGCAGCCCGCAAGGTGCACAGAATCGCCTTGGGATGGGGCGAAAATACGATGCTGTTGCCTGCTTTCAGGGCGATCATCGCCTTATAACACACCGTAGATGTGGGATTGGTGCTGGGTACGATGGCCGCGATCACGCCCACCGGCACACCTACCTCCCATAGCTTTTCCTCCGGGTTTTCATTTAATACGCCTACGGTTTTCATATTCCGAATGGAGGCCAGTACGGTTTTGGAGGCAAATTCATTTTTGGTGATCTTGTCCTCCACGTTGCCGAAGCCGGTCTCCCGGACAGCCAGTTCCGCCAGTTCCGGCGCGCAGGCACAAAAGGCTTTGGCAACCGATTCCACAATTCTGTCCAACTGTTCCTGACCCATTTTTGCCAGCTCCGCTTGGGCTTTTTCAGCCTGCCGGGCCAGCCGCCGGGCCTCCTGCCGGGCCTGTAAATCCTTATCCAGTTCCAAAGAATCACTCCTTTATATTTAGGAAAACCACCTTGTATTATTTCGGTCTTGCGGCCACTTCCGCCACCGCCTCGGCAAAGGCAGCACAGGCTGCGCTGCATGCCGACTGGCTGCCGCTGAGCAAGCCTCCGCCAAAATTGGTCTCACTGGGAGGTGCATATAGTTTACATAACTTTACATCCGCTGCTTTCAGCGCCGCATCCATGGCATACATACTCTCCAATGGAGGTGCAATCAGATAGGCAAGGGCTGTTCCCTCTTCCACGCCTGCCTCCTTGGCAAGAAAGCTGCCGGTACGGCTGACCGTATAGGCAAGGTAGGGCACTTCCCCGGCCTCCTCAAACCCGATCCGCTCCAATGCCGACAGGGCCGCCTCCATGCCGCTGCGTACCGCACCGGGAGTAGGGCCTGCCAGAACGCCGATCACCTCGCCTGCATTGGGGGTGGAGGCGTGGGCTGCGCCTGCGTAAAAGCTGTGGGTATAGCACACCTTCACATCCGCCGCTTTTGTTGCCTCATCCAGAGCGATATAGGTGGGATCGTCGGAATCCGCAGTCAGAATTCCAAGACAGGGATAGCCCTTGGGCGCGCCCAGCGCCTTACTCAGCGCCGGGGTGGCGCTGGCAAGATAGCGCACCGCCAAAACCTTAACAGGAATCATACCCCAGCCTCCAGATGCAGTCCCACGCCGGAGACTTTCCGCTTCAAAATCGTGTCGATCAGATCCGCCACATGGGCACCGGCCTCCACCGCCGGGGTGCCCTGTGCGTGGATATTGGATACCACCGTCCGGCTGGACTCGGATACGCCGGTTCTGGGCTGATAGGTGATATAGGCGGACATACTTTGGGCCGTCACCAGACCGGGCCGCTCCCCTACCAGCACGCACACCAGATCGCAGCCGGTCACATCGCCCACCGCGTCACCGGCACCTACCCGGCAGTACTTGACAAAAACCGCCTTACCCGTTTCGATGCCCTTGACCTTCAAGCCGTCCCGGATGGCTGCCATGCAGTCCATAGCGTTGGCAAGAATGGCCGCGGAGCTAAGGCCGTCACCGATCACAAGCTGCACCGTAGGCTTATTGGGTATGGCAGCACGGAGCTTGGCTTGGTTTTCTTCGTCAAAGCTCCGTCCCAGATCCGGCCGGGTCAGATATTCATCCTTATCGTGGCACCGGGTCTTCAAGCTGATAAGCCCGTTTTTCTCTGCGAAATCATCCGGCACCTGTGAAAATACCGCATCCTGTGCCGCCGCATGGTCAGCCCGGAAGCGAAGCATGGTGAGCGTCTTATACCGGGGGCCCGCCCTGCCGGAGCCAAGACGGGCGGGAGTCTTTGCCTTCAGCTTTCGGAAGGCATCTCCATCCTTAGGGTCATCCACCAGATACAGTTTGCGCAGATCCAGCGCGGATACATCTTCCACAAAATCCCCGTCGTGATAGTGGGTATCCACCGGCTGTGGGCCGGCAGAAGTGGGCTTGTAATCGCTGCCTTTGACCATAGGCTCCTGTCCCATGGACTGCAGGATCTCCGCCACCATGGCGGAAAGTTCTTTTTTATTCATTTCCTAGCCCTCCTCAGAACAGCAGGCTGGAGCCGTCACCGGCTTTTTTCGTCAGCTTGCCGTTTTCCATGAAGCCCATCTTTTCCAGCCACCGCTGGAATTCCGGGATCGCCGTCTTTCCGGTCAGCTCCCGCAAAGTGGCGGTCTCCCGGAAACCGGTGGTCTGGTAGTTCAGCATAATATCGTCGCCGTGGGGGATGCCCATGAAGTAGTTGCAGCCAGCCATGGTCAGCAGCGCTGCCAGATTCTCGATGCTGTTCTGGTCTGCTTTCATGTGGTTGGTGTAGCAGCAGTCACACCCCATAGAAATGCCGGTCAGCTTGCCCATAAAATGATCCTCAAGACCGGCTCTGGTGACCTGCCGGGCATCGTACAGATACTCCGGGCCGATGAAGCCAACCACCGTATTGACCAGAAACGGCGAAAACCGCTTGGCAAAGCCGTAGCAGCGAGCCTCCATAGTCACCTGATCGGTGTCGTAATGGGCATTGGAAGAAAGCTCAGAGCCCTGTCCGGTCTCAAAATACATCACATTGGGGCCTTCTGCCGTGCCGTCCCGCAAAAGCAAATCTTTTGCCTCCTGCAAGGTAGCCGCCGAGAAGCCGAAGGCCTCGTTGCCCTTTTGGCTGCCGGCGATGGACTGGAAGATCAGATCGCAGGGCGCGCCGTCCCTGACGGCCTTCATCTGAGCGGTCAGGTGAGCCAGCACGCAGATCTGGGTAGGAATTTCCCAGTGCTCCTTAATTTCCTGAAACCGCCGCAGCACCTTTCCCACCTGCTCAGGAGAGTCGGTAACCGGATTTAGGCCAATTACCGCGTCGCCTGCACCGAAGCTCAAGCCCTCCAAGGTGGAGGCAGTAATGCCGTCCGGATCGTCGGTGGTGTGGTTGGGCTGCAGTCGGCAGGAAAGGGTACCCGGCAGGCCAATGGTGGTGTTGCAGTGGGCAGTGACTGTAATCTTGTTGGCAGCGTAAATCAGATCCAGATTGCTCATGAGCTTTGCTACCGCGGCTACCATTTCCGAGGTCAGGCCATGGCTAATCTTGCGAATATCCGCTCCTGTAGTAGTCTCCGACAGGATCCACTCCCGGAATTCGGCCACCGTCCAGTTTCGGATCTTTTCATAGGTCTTTTCATTCACATCGTCCTGAATGATCCGGGTCACCTCGTCCTGCTCGTAGGGAACGGCAGGATGCTCCCGCAGGTCGCCCAGCGTCAGTGCGGACAGTACCACCTTGGCTGCCACCCGCTCCCGGGCATCCTCCGCCGCCAGACCTGCCAGCTTGTCGCCGGTCTTTTCCTCGTTGGCCTTGGCAAGCACCTGCTTGATATCCCGAAATGTATAGGTTTTTCCTAACAATGTCGTTTTCAATTTCATAGAATCCTGATCCTTTAAAATGAAATTTACTGGGTCTGTGACAGCACCAGCGTTTTTACCACCACCGGCAATGCCGGGCCCACCGGCGCGCCTACGTCCAGATAGCTTCCCTCCGTCAGCCGTACCCGGTCAATGCAAAGACACGGGGTTTCCGGCGGCAGCCGCAGACACAGGCTGTGTCCCAAGGCTTTTGCCATGTCCGCTTCCAGACACACATACACCGATTTCCCAACAGTCCCCTGCACGATCGCATCCGCCAAGGTGCAAACCTTTTCGTAGCTTGCAGCCGCATATCCCGGCACAGCCAGAACCGCTGTTTCCGCATCCATTTGCCGGATCCGTTGGGCCATTATTAGCGGGTTTTCCTGCTCATCCTGCCCCAATACCGCCACCGGCAGGTTTTTTAAAGGCAGCTTCACATTCCGGAAGAATACCGTACTGCCGGAGAGCTGGGCGCTGTGACTGCCCGCGCCGATAACCGTCGCCCGGATGGTGTGTTCGCCCAGCATATATTCGCCTCCGCAAAGACGGCTCTTTTTTATGGCCTGCCCCAGAACCGGGCCCACGTCGCCATAGGCAAAGGGTTCTTTTCTATTTTCGATGCAGTCCGCCACGCCACCGGAAAAGGAAATTACGGTCTGCTCTTGACTGCAAAAAACCTCTCCCGCTTCTTCCGTGGCAAGCTGTTCTAAAAGGCTTGTCCGCTGCCGCAAGCCCGCAGCCATTTCCAAGCCTTGCGCCAAGATTGCGGCAATTTCCTCTAACTGGGCAGCGGTGGGCTTGTCCCCTATTTGTAATTGGCTGAATTGCCGTAGAACCGGGGAAACATAAGTGATTCGTCCGCTCCCATCAAACTTCAGCAGCCGCCCACCTACGTTCAGACAGCCGGTTTTTACGATCCGTCCGTCCCGGATCAGTGCCAGATTGCTGGTGCCACCGCCGATATCCATGTGCAGCACAGTCTTACCGGTTTTGGCAGACCAGTCCACCGCCCCGGCGCCTTTTGCCGCCAAGATGCTCTCCAGATCCGGCCCGGCTGTGGCTGCCACAAACTCCCCGGCAAAGCCCGCAAGGGCATCCAAAACCGCTCTTGCGTTCTCTTTCCGGGAGGTCTCTCCGGTAATAATCACCGCGCCGGTATCCACCTGTTGGGGACTGATGCCCGCCTTTTCGTACTCCCGTTCTATTAAAAGCCGCAGTGCCTTGGCATCCACATGACTCTCATCCAGTAACGGGGTAAACTGCACATCCCCCTGATAGAGGATCTTCCGTCCGGTGATCTCCATTTCCGGTACCGCAAAGCCCGATGCCCGGTTTTCCACCTGCAGTTCCGATACAATCATCTGGGTCGTGGTAGTCCCCACATCCAGCCCCACCGAACATAACCGCTCAGACACGCCCCGTCACCTCTTCCAGCACCCTACGCACCATAAAATCCTCCACTTTCAGGGGATTGGTGTTGCAGCAGGGATCCGCAAGAGCCGCCTGCACGATGTCGTTGGATCGCAGCCATACTTCCCTGGGCGCAACGCCTGCCTGCGCCAGCGTCTGGGGCATCTGCAGCTCCCGCCGCAGGCGGATCAGGCCGTTCTTCAGATTCCGCACCGCCACCGTATCGGCACTGCCACCAAGGCCTGCCGCTCTGGCCAGCTTGGCATATTTCTCTCCAGCAATGTGTGCGTTGCAGCCAATTACCGCAGGCAGCAAGATTGCGTTCAGCCTGCCGTGGGGCACATGGAACATACCGCCCAACGCATGGGCCATGGCATGGCACAAGCCCAGGCCTGCCTGTGAAAAGGCCATACCCGCCATGGTAGCTGCCGTGTGGATCCTTTGCCGCACTTGGGTTCTGCCCGTAAATGACGCCAGCAGCAAACTAAAGGCCGTACAAAATGCATCCTGCGCCAGCGCATCCGTCACAGCCCCTGCGTTTTTGGCAACATAGGCTTCCAGCGCATGACACAAAATATCAAAGCCCGCATCGGCTACCAGCGACGGCGGCAGTTGGGCCAGCAGATCGCTGTCCAGAATGGCCACATCCGGACACAGCTTATCATCCACCAGCGGATGCTTCACATTGTTGTGGGTCAGAATGGCAAAATCCGTCACCTCTGAGCCGGAGCCGGAGGTGGTGGGGATCGCCACCAGCTTGACCTGCCGGCCGGAAAAATAAGCCATGGCTTTGGCACAGTCCATGGCGCTGCCGCCGCCTAAAGCCACAATGGTATCCGGTTGAAATTTCTTTACAAGGGCCGTTCCCTCTGCCGCCAGTTCCACAGACGGATCAGGTTTGATATGATGAAAAATTTCCGTTTTGTCCGCTTTGGAAAGGGCCGCCAGCCGTTGGGCCGTTCCGTTCTGCACAAAATAAGGATCTGACACCACCAGCAGCCGCCTGCTTCCCAGCTCCGCCAGCGCCGAGACCGCACCGATACCGGAAATGATTTTTGTCTTACAATAAAAACGCTCCACTTTCTCACCGCCTTTTGTCCCTATTATTGCCAGAGAAAAGAAAAACATGTATGACTGGAAAAGTTTTTGCGCCTCTGTTTTCTTGTCAGATTTCCGCTTTTTAAAAAAAGTTGTAGGCAAACCAAAACAAATGTGCTATCATAATAGGAAGGAGTGATAATCATGGAAGAAGAACGCAAAGACATCAATTCTGAAGAATCGCCTGAGATTCTCTTTGAAGAACCCCATTACGTGCCCCGTCCAAAGTGGCAGGTCTGGGCAGCCCGGATCGGTCTGGTGCTGTTTATCATTTTGCTGATCCTTTACTATCTGAACATTGCAAGGGGTGGCGCTTAATGCGGATTCTGGGCATCGACCCCGGCTACGGCATTACCGGCTTTGGCCTCATTGAAGCGGAACGTAACCGTTTTTCTCTGCTGCGCTGCGGCGCTATCACCACACCGGCAGGCATGGATTTTTCCGCCCGGCTGGAGATCATTTACGAGGATATGCGAAAGCTTTTGGAGCTTTCCAAGCCGGACGCTGTGGCAATCGAAGAGCTTTTTTTCGGTCAGAATGTGACCACTGGCATCGGCGTGGCCCAGAGCCGTGGTGTAATATTGCTTGCCATCCGGCAGGCAGGACTTACGGTGCAGCAGTACAAGCCTTCTCAGGTCAAGCAGGCGGTGGTGGGCTACGGCAACGCCACCAAGCATCAGGTGCAGGACATGACCAAGCGGCTGTTAGGCCTTGCCCAGATGCCCAAGCCCGATGACGCGGCCGATGCCATTGCCATTGCCCTGTGTCACGCCCGTTCCTCCACCTCTTTGCTGGCACAGGCACACAACACACAACGATAACTCACCTTCTGCGGAGGTTCTTATGCTTTATTATGTTTCCGGACCGGTGACCGTTCTGGAGCCGGGTCTTGCCGTGATCGATTGCGGCGGCGTGGGCTACGGCTGCCGTGTCACCGCCTATACCGCTGCCCAGCTGAAGCTGAATCAGCCTGCTCGGTTGTATATTACCGAATCCATTCGGGAGGATGCCTTTGACCTTTACGGCTTTATCAGCCGGGAGGAACAGCGGTGCTACGAGCTGCTCACATCCGTCAACGGCGTTGGCCCCAAGGCCGCCATAGCCATTCTGTCCGCCGGCCCCCAAAACTTCACGCTGGCCGTTATGACCGGGGACGAAAAGCTGCTGACCGCCGCACAGGGCGTGGGCAAAAAAATCGCCCAGCGTATTATTCTGGAACTGAAGGACAAAATGGGCGGCAGTTCTCTGGAACTGGACTTCTCCGGCCCATCCGTAACTGCTGCGCCTGCCGCAGGCGGCAACGCAGCACTTGCCAATGCGGCGCTACAGGAGCTGGGCTATTCCGTTTCTGAGATTGCAGCGGCACTAAAGGGCGTAGACCCCAACGCATCCACCGAGGATATGGTGCGCTTTGCATTGCGTGCAATGGTTATGAAGGGATAATGGAGGTAATACGATGAGTCTGGAATTTTCTCAGGAACTGGATAGTCCCATTATTTCCCCCACCTTTGCACCACAGGATGCAGGCGAGATCGGTCTGCGGCCCAAGCTGCTTTCCGACTACACCGGACAGGAAAAGGCAAAGGGGAATCTGTCTGTTTATATTGAAGCGGCCCGCCGCCGGGGCGAACCGCTGGATCATACCCTGTTATACGGCCCTCCCGGTCTGGGCAAGACCACCCTGGCAGGTGTTATCGCCAACGAAATGGGCGTGAATATCCGGGTTACCTCCGGCCCCGCCATTGAAAAGCCCGGCGATCTGGCAGCGCTGCTGACCAATCTGAACCCCGGCGACATTCTGTTTATCGACGAGATCCACCGGCTGAACCGGGTCGTGGAAGAAATTCTGTATCCTGCCATGGAGGACTTTGCCATCGATATTATCGTGGGCAAAGGCCCGTCAGCCAACTCCATCCGTCTGGATCTGCCCAAGTTCACGCTGGTAGGCGCTACCACCCGGGCAGGCCAGCTGTCCGCCCCGCTCCGTGACCGGTTCGGCGTGAGTCTGCGGCTGGAGCTGTATACCCCGGAAGAGCTGTCCCGGATCGTTATCCGATCCGCAACTATATTGGGCATGGACATTGACCCCAAGGGTGCTATGGAGATCGCCTCCCGCAGCCGGGGTACGCCCCGTATCGCCAACCGGTTTTTACGGCGCGTCCGGGACTTTGCCCAGATTATGGGCAACGGTGTCATCACGAAGGAAGCTGCCGATCTGGCACTTTCCCGTCTGGAAGTGGATGAGCTGGGTCTGGATGCCATTGACCGCCGGATGCTCACCGCCATTATCCGCAATTATGCCGGCGGCCCGGTAGGACTGGAAACACTGGCTGCCACCATCGGCGAAGAAGCGGTGACACTGGAGGATGTATACGAGCCTTACCTGATGCAGCTGGGCTTTCTGACCCGGACACCCAGAGGCCGCTGTGTCACCGCATTGGCCTATGACCATCTGCATATTCCCTATGAAGGTCAGGCCCACTTTGAGATCTGACAAAAAAAGGAAAGAAAACCTTCCGGAAAATTGCATAAATCTTCAAAAAATTAAAGAAAAATTTCATAAAGGATTGACAAATCTTGACCCTTTGTGTATAATCCGTTTTGTGGCAAAATGCAGCCACCTATTCGACCCTGCGTTACAACCAGTCAATTATGGTGGCTTTCACGGGGCATCAACTAACCGAAGAGAGGTAAAATCAATGTACGAAGACAAGACTTTAGTTTGCAAAGAGTGCGGCAATGAATTCGTTTTCACCGCCGGTGAGCAGGAGTTCTACGCAGAGCGCGGCTTCCAGAACGAGCCCCAGCGCTGCAAGGCTTGCCGTGACGCTCGCAAGAACAGCGCCCGTGGCCCCCGTGAGTTCTTCACCGCTACCTGCGCCCGTTGCGGCGGCGAGGCAAAGGTTCCTTTCCAGCCCAAGTCCGACCGTCCCGTATTCTGCAGCGAGTGCTTCGCTCAGATGCGTGCTGAAGGCTAATTAAATGCAAACACCCCGGCGACACAGCAATGTGCCGCCGGGTTTTATTTTTAGGTAGCATTGCCCCTTCCCTCCTCAAATTTGTATTTATCGTACGCAAGGCTCCCCTAGAGGGGAGCTGTCGCCATAGGCGACTGAGGGGTGTGCGTCCTTGCAAAACATTTTCCACCCTTCCGCCCCTTCGGGGCACCCATTTTTTAATGTTGGATTGCCACCGGCAATCGTCTATTTAGTGTCGCTTCGCGACTGTCCTCAAGGGGAGGCTTGGACTGTACAACAAACTGAAATTGACAGTTTATGTATGCGCAAAAGGTTAACATTTCTTTAATTCGTTTCCTTTTTCTTGCTTTTGTGGACTTTCGCGTGTATACTGTACGTATATTATGTTTACCGGACAGGGAGGCACAAACATGCAGACAAAGGAAACCCCGGTAGTGGCAAGCGCGCAGAAAGTAATCTCACAGGTTCGCAAAGCCGTTGTGGGCAAAGATAAAGTGTTGCTTTGGGTATTTGCTGCCATTCTGGCCAAGGGCCACATTCTTCTGGAAGATATTCCCGGTGTAGGCAAAACCACCATGGCGCTGGCTTTTTCCAAGACTCTGGGTCTGACCCAGAACCGTGTCCAGTTCACCCCCGACGTGCTGCCATCGGATGTGACCGGTTATTCGGTATTGAATCAAACTACCGGTCAGATGGTGTACAAGCCAGGCAGTGTCCTTTGCAATCTCTTTCTGGCTGATGAACTGAACCGTGCCACCTCTCGCACCCAGTCCGCCCTGTTGGAGGCCATGGAGGAAGGGCAGGTCACAGTAGACGGTGTTTCCCATAAACTGCCTGCTCCCTTTACGGTCATCGCCACCCAGAATCCCACCGGCGCTGCCGGTACCCAGCTTTTGCCGGACAGCCAGATGGACCGGTTTATCGTGCAGCTTTCTCTGGGCTATCCCAGCCCCAAGGATGAGATTACCATGGTCACCAGCCGGCAGGGGCAGGATCCGCTGGTTCAGATGCAGGCTCTGCTTTCCTGCCATGAGCTGACCGCCATGCAGGAGGAAGTGGCTGCCACCCATTTATCCCCGGAGATTGTGGCTTATGTGGTGGATCTGATCGGTGCCACCAGAAACAGTGAATATCTGCAGCGGGGTGCCAGCCCCCGGGCCACACTGGCAGTTACCGCCATGGCCAAGGCCGTGGCCCAGCTCCGGGGCCGGGATTATGTAGTACCCAGAGACGTGCAGGAAGTTTTTCTTCCCACCGTTTCCCACCGGCTGCTGCCATCCCCCAAAGCTGAGGCCCAGAGCCTCTCCCGGGAGCAGATCCTGCAAGACATCCTGCGCAGCATACCTGCGCCCAGGCTGCGCTGATATGGCCGGACGACGCTTACTGTATCTGGCAGTTCTGGAAGGCTGCCTGGTGTTTTTTGTGGCTTACCGGGAATGGTTTTCCTGGCTGGCACTGGTGGCGGTGTTATGCCTGCCCTGGTTCAGCCTGCTGCTGAGTCTGCCGGCTATGCTTTCAGCAAAGATTTGCCTCCAAAGCCCCACCCAATTACAGGCCGGTGTTCCGGTGAAGCCCGCCCTGTCCGTCCGCTGTTTCCTGCCGGCACCGCCTGTGCGCTGCCGTCTGTCTGTGCGTCACTGCATCACCGGACAGCATGATAAGTACAAGCCCGGCCAGTCCATTCCCACCGACCACTGCGGCGTTCTGGAAATCAGACTGAAACGCCTTTGGGTATACGATTATCTGGGGTTGCTGCGGCTGCCCCGGCGCGCAAAAGCAATTCACAGGCTGACGATTCTGCCCCACCCCATTGAAATCTCCAAGCCACCCAGTCTGGAGCGTTACTTAGCCGGTGCATGGCGGCCAAAGCACGGCGGCGGCTTTGCGGAAAACCACGATTTGCGGCTTTACCGGCCCGGAGATGACCTGCGGCAAATCCATTGGAAGTTGGCCGCAAAAACCGGAAAACTGATCTTCCGGGAGCCTATCGAGCCCATGCGGGGCAAGGTTTTGCTGACCATGACGCTTTCCGGAGATCCGGATACTATCGACAAAAAAGCAGGCAGGCTGCTCTGGATGAGCCGCTACCTGCTGGAAAACGGGCTTCACCATGAGATTCATTGTCTGACCGGCCGGGGTACGGAGGTATGCATCGTCAGCGACGAGACTTCCCTGCTGCACGGGCTGAGCAGTCTGCTGGGATCCCCCAAGACGCATGAGGACAGTACGCCCGAAACAGCCGACGCAGCATGGCAATATCATATCGGAGGTGGGGACGATGAAGCTTGAAAAGTGGATTTCCTGCCTGCAAAGTGCCGTGCTGTCTTTTCTGATCAGCTATGGCGGCTGTGCCTGCCTGCTTTCCGGCTTTTCCCTGCAGGCAGATGGAGAAATTCTTGCCCTCTGGTGCGGCTGTCTTGCGGTTGTTGTTTCCGTTAGCTACAGTCTGAAGCTGGTACCGATACCCCTCGGTATTTTGGCGCTGCTCTCCGGCTATCTGTGGCACAAAGGCATTCTGTCCCGCAGCATGGAAGCGCTTTTATACCGGCTGACCTATACTTACAGCACGGCCTATGATACCGGCATCCTGCGCTGGAGCGAACTGCCGCTGGAAAACGCGGATATAACTGCAGCCCTGTGTGCCCTCAGCTCTATCATTATCCTTTTGACCGCACGGACCGTCTGCCGGCCACGGCGGGCAGTATTGCCGGTGATCTTCGGTCTGCTGCCCCTGTGCGCCTGTCTGGTAGTGACAGATACCGTCCCGGCAACGGAACACCTCTATCTTTTATTTTTCGGTCTGGCGGTTCTGATGCTCAGTCAGACTACCCGGCGCGCAGATAAGGCTCAGGGAAACCGGCTGGCCGCTCTGGCTGCGATTCCCGCAGCTTTGGCTGTAGCGCTGCTGTTCTTGCTCAATCCCCAGCAGACCTACAACAAGCAGCAGCAGGCGGAAGCGCTTCTGCAATATGCCCAGGATACACTGACCCAGCAGATCTCACAGGCCGGCACCGTTGTTGCAAAGCGGGAGAATCTGGCTTCCATGGGACCTCTGTCCAACCCCCACCTGCCTGTTATGGAAGTGACCGCCGAGAAAAGCGGCACCCTGTATCTGCGGGAACAGGTTTTTGACACCTACACCGGCACCCACTGGGAGATCACCAACCGGTACGCTAACCTGACTGACCACGACTACAGCCAGATGTACTTCGGCGGACAGGTAAACATCTCCACCCGCTACACCCAGTCCAACCTGTTTGTCCCCTACTACACCGAGGACACCCTTCCCGGCGAGAAAGGCTATACCGAGAATACCCAGCGGAAAAAGAGCTATTCCTTCCAGCACTGGTACATTCCGGACCCAGATGAGGATCACCCTTGGTATTTTGGCAGTGCCATGCTGCGAACGTCTCCCGGTCTGCCGGACGATACCCTTGCGTGGGCCAAGAACACCCTGCAGTCAGTCATACAGTATAATTATAATATTGACAGTGCCTACACTTACGCCCAAAGGATCTCTGCCTTTGTGCGGGAAAGTGCTGCCTATGACAAACGAACCGGGCAGATGCCCGGTGATAAAACAGATTTTGTCCGCTGGTTTATAGAAGAAAGTGACACCGGCTATTGCGCCCACTTTGCCTCTGCCACAGCGGTGCTGCTGCAGTCCACGGGTATTCCTGCCCGCTATGTGACCGGCTATATGGTCAATACGCAGGCAGGCAAAACTACCACCGTTTACATGGACGAGGCCCATGCATGGGTCGAGTATTACGACCCGCTGCTGGGCTGGATCGTGCTGGAAAGCACCCCCGGCGACGGCCTGCCCACCGCCAACACACAGCCCACCGAACCCGAAAGCCCCACTGCGCCCCCGGTTACCCAGCCCCCTGTGCAAACCGATGCAGCTACCCAAGTTACCCAACCCCAGCAGACCAATCCCGCAACCGCACCGGTAACTCCCAACCCCCAGAGCGATCTGCGATGGCTGGAGCCAGTGCTGACGGTAACCGCCTGTATTTTAGGTGCGGTTTTGGTGATTGCGGGACAGTGGCAGCTTCGCCGCAGGCTGATCCTGCGAAGGCTGACTCAGGGCACCACCAACCGCCGTGCGGTAGCTTACTGGCGGCAGACCGTACTTTTGGCCCGACTGCTTCACCAGCGTCCGGACGCAGAACTGTTTTCTCTGGCGCAAAAAGCAAAATTCAGCCAGCATACGCTGACTGAAGAGGAGCTTGCTGTTCTGGAAACCGGCCTGCGCAATGCACAGCAGCGGCTGAAAGCAAAGCCCCTTCTGTACAGAATTTTCTGCCGCCTGGTTTTTGCCGTGTAATGATAAATTTGTATTTATCGTTCTGTTTGAGTAACACAACGAACGCCCGTTGGACGTTGTCATCTTACGGATGGCGGGGGGTGCGGATTGCCACGCCAGTTTGTGAACTGGCTCGCAATGACGTGGTTTTCGATGATCGGTGCACCCCAATCAGTGCTTTGCACAACCAACTTCCACGTCATTGCGAGGAGGGCAAAGCCCGACGCGGCAATCCGTTTTCCCGCAATGCAAAGCATTGCATTGACCGCAGGTCAATCAATAACAGAACGACAAACCGAAATTCGTTGCAAAAGGGTCTGTTGCAAAGCAACAGACCCTTTCTCATTTCAGTAGCTTGGCATAGCCGTTTCCGTACTGGACACACCGGGAAACGCGGCTAAGGGTAGCGGAGGAAATATCTGCCAGACTTATCACCTGATTATAGGTTTTGCCCTCCAGCAGCAGTCTGGCGGCGTATACCCGTTCCGCCATTTTTTCGATCTCTTTTCTGGTACACAGATCATCAAACAAGGCCCGGCAATCTTCCATGTTGTCCAGTTCCAGAATCAGCCGGTACAGCGCCTCGATTTTATCCTTTTTATCCTCCATAGCTGCCCCCGTCAGAATTTTTCCTGCGCTCCCCGCAGAAACGCTTTGGTTTTTTCGCTCTGGGGATTTTCAAAAATCTGTTCCGGCGGGCCCATTTCTTCGATAACGCCGTTTGCCATATATATGATCACATCCGCTACATTTCTGGCAAACTCCATTTCATGGGTCACCACGATCATGGTATTTTCCCCGCTTTTCAGTCCCCGGATGACCCGCAGCACCTCACCGGTCAGCTCCGGATCCAATGCGCTGGTAGGCTCGTCAAAACACAGCACCTGGGGCTGCAGGGCCAGCGCCCGGGCAATAGCCACCCGCTGCTGCTGTCCGCCGGAAAGCTGATAAGGATAGCTTTCCAGTTTCTCGGACAGCCCCACCTGAGAGAGCAGCATCCGGGCATTTTCCTCGATCCGCTCCGGTGTGTCTTTCTTCAGCAGTGTAGGTGCCAGCGTAATATTTTTCAGCACGTTATACTGGGGAAACAAGTTGAAATTCTGGAAAACCAAGCCAAAATGCAGTCGGTTTTGACGGACGGCTTCATCGCTCAGGGTTGTGACATCGGCACTGTCATACAGGGTCTTATTTTCCACAGTGATAGCGCCCTGATCCGGTGTTTCCAGGAAATTCAGACACCGCAGCAACGTTGTCTTGCCGCTGCCGGAGGAACCGATAATGGCCAGAACCTGCCCCTTTTCCAGAGAAAAGCTGATGCCCTTCAGCACTTCCGTTTTGCCGAAGCGTTTTTGCAGATTTTTTACTTCCAATAATGCCATGGCCTGTCCTCCTTATACCTTATAGTAATCCAGCTTCTTCTCGAAGTATCCGAAAAGCAGGGTAAGCAGGCCTACGATCAGCAGGTAGAACACGGCGGTGTAGAACAAAGGCCACATCAGGCCATAGGCCGCATAATTCTGCGCCGCCTGAATCAGCTCAACGATCATAATAACTCTTGCCAGCGCGGTATCCTTGACCAATGTGATCACTTCATTGGCCATGGGGGGAAGGATCCGCTTGACTACCTGCATCAAAACGATTTTGAAAAAAATCTGCGATTTGGTCATGCCCAGAACCTGACCGGCCTCGTACTGCCCCTTGGCGATGCTTTCGATGCCGGCCCGGTAAATCTCAGAAAAATAGCAGGCATAATTGATTACAAATGCCGCGATTACAGAGCCAAACCGGGTCATAAGCGGTGTGCCAAGCAGAAAACCCGGCACATAAAACACAATAATGACCTGCAGCATCAGCGGGATGCCCCGTACGATCCAGACAATAATTTTTGTAACATATGCCAAGGGCTTGAATTTAGACATAGACCCGAACGCGATCACCAAACCCAAAGGAAGCGCTAACACAAGTGTTAGCGCAAAGATCAGGCCGGTTTGTTCAAGTCCCTGCAGCAGTGTTAAGGTAACTTCTCCAAAACCCATACTTTTATTCCTTTGTTGATATGAGATTACTCGATGGTCTCAGTCACATTGAGAACATTCTCAAAGCCGTACTTTTTAGCCAGCTCCATCAGCTTGCCGTTTTCTTCCAGCTGCTTGATGGCATCATTGACCTTGGCGGTCAGCTCGCTGCCCTTCTTAAAGCCGATGGCATAGATCTCAGACTCCAGTTCGATGGCTTCAACAATGGCCAGATCCGCATAGTCACCGGTACCGCAGATGTTCTTGGCCAGCAGGATATCCACAACCGCAAAGTCCACAGCGCCGGACTTGACCTCGGGGAACGCATTGATCTGTGCGGTAGCCTTGGAGACCTTATCCGCATCCGTAACGGAAACAGCATAGGATTCACCGGCGCTGCCGCCTTCCACGCAGGCAGTCTTGCCCTTCAGGGATTCCTCGCTGGTATAGGCAGCCACATTATCCTTCTTAACCACGATGCACTGCTGATTGAGCATATAACCGTAGGAGAAGTCCACCAGTTCGCTTCTCTTGATGCCGTTATCGCTGGAGTTGGCGGTAAAGCCGTTCCAGATGCAGTCGATGGCGCCGGAATTCAGCTCGTTGTACTTCTGGGTCCAGTCAATGATCTGGAACTTCACTTCCATGTCCAGGATCTTGCCCACTTCCATGGCGAACTCGGATTCAAAGCCGGTCCAGTTGCCGTTGGCATCCTGCTCATTCATTTTTTCAAAAATAGTTACGCCGCAGGTAAGGGTCTGCTTACCCTCAGACTTCCGGCAGCCGGCAAAACAGACAGCCAGCAGCATAACAGCCAGCAGCAATGCAATGATTCTCTTCATGATAATCTTTCCTTTCAGATGCTCCGGCAAAGCCGGAATATTTTGGATATCCGGATTATACTTCATCAAACTAACGTTGTAAAGTGTTTTTTGCATCTTTTCAAAAATTTATTTCCTTTCAATGCAAATTTATGATAGAAAACAGGGCGCGATATTCCATCGCGCCCTGCGGCAGATTACAGATTCACGGTTTCGTCGGTGATGGCCGTCATGGCCTCCTCCGGATGCATACCCCCGGCAATGGCCTCTTTCCGGGCCTGATTGACCGCGTTGATGATCTTGACCCGCTTGCCATCCAGCCCATATCCTTTCATTGCCCACAGGGTTACCAGCCATGCAGCCATGGGCAGCAGGCAAAACAGGGCAATAATCACCCAGTTCATGCCCTCCACATAAGGTGTTGTCTTGGTTGGCAGATCATTGACCCCGATGCACAGCAGCGCAAGTGATACAATGGTTGCCGATAGAGAGGACACCAGCTTGTCCACCAGGCTGAACAGCGTACCCATAATTCCCGGAATAAACTTTCCGGATCGATACGTCTCATAATCGGCGCAGTCTGCCACCATGGGGATGGGCATATCCGCTGTTGCGTAGTAGGCACCGTAGCCCAAACCGAAGAAAACCAGAAACAGAACCGTATACGGATTGAGGGTCAGGCGGAAATCTGAACCCAGAAATTCCCCTTCAAACACGTTCATATTCCACGCCGGATCCCCCTGCTTCCACAGCAAAAGCATCACCAGAACGCCGATATAGCAGAAAAACGCAACTGCCACATAAGTCATAAGGGACTTTTTCTGACCGTGCTTCTGGGAAGTCCGTACAGTAAGCAGGAAGAAAGGAACAGAAAACACATATCCCAGTATCATCATAGTCAGATACAGGGAATCATACCGGTTCAGGCCGATTGTCTGGCCTTCAGCATTGGTGCCCAGGCCGTACTGGGTCATACAGCCGTAGAGGATACACAGCACTGTCACATTGGTGGCGATGGACAGGGCCAGCTTACAGCTGCCGCCGGCGATCATCAGCCGCTGCAGCGGCTTGTTTCCCTTAATGATGGACAGATACTCCCGGGGCTTGACCTGCTCCTGCCTGCCGCCCAGACCGAAGTACTTGGTCTGATCCTTTTCCCAGATACCAATAATGGCCAGCACAGTCAGGATAACGGACAGTCCAATGCCGATGGGTGTCATAATCGCAAACCAGGAGGCGTTATAGTCCCCGGCAAACCGGTCCCCGGCCATCATGGGGCCAACCACACTCATAATGCCCATGCCTGCCAAAGATCCGATGGTGTTGAACACGGTGAACAGGGGCCTCTGCCTGGGATCGCTGGTCAGCACCGGCTGGGCAGAACGGGTCACAGCGGTCTGGAAAGTATAGCCAATGACCCACACTGCGTACAGCAGAATAAACGCGGTATATCTTGCCCACATCCTGGTTTCCGGGATCATGGGTGTCAGCACATACAAAAGGATCACAGATACTGCCATCACCAGATTGCCCAGCACCATAAAGGGCCGGAATTTACCGAATTTTCCATCGGTCTTGTCCATGAGCGCGCCGATAATCGGATCGGTTACGGCATCAAATACGCGCATACCGGTGACCATAAAGGACGCAAACACCATGGCAAGTCCCAGCACCTTATTGCCGAAAGTGGCAACGTAAGAAAGGATCAGTATAAAATACACATTGGTAGCGCCGTTGTTCATGGGAAACAGCGCCAGCTGATAAAATTTGGCACGATTCATGCCTTTGTTATCGTTCATTCTTTTCCCTCCCAAGGAATCAAGTTATTACAGACAACTGTCAACTGTTTTATGTCCAGTTGCCGCCGCCGGCGGGTTTTTTCTTCAGCTTGTAGGACGCCATGGGCTTCGGCGTAAAATGCAGCACCGCTTCATCCCGGACTGTACCGCAGAGGGCCTCCAGTCTGGTTTCTTCCGTCAGCGGCACCCGGAAGGTAAATACCTTGCCACCTTTGCACTTACACTGTTTCATGCCGATCTGTTCTCCGTTTGCAATCAGCGTAACCGATTGGCAGTTGGTGTATACCTTTACGGCGGTTACTTTTTCCGGCCGATAAGCATACCGCTTGCCGGCGATATGCACCATAGGCTCCGGATTCCAGTGGGCTTTGTACAGGTAGAAGCTGTCCTTTTTGATCTGGCGGTCAAAGGTCACAAGGCCCTTGTGGTTCATACCCGGCTCACCGCCCTGATTTCTGGCATCCGCCGCAAAATCGAACATATTCCACACATGGGTTGCCCACAGGAAGGGCCGCTTTTGAAAGCATTTAAGCATATACTCGTGATAAACCGCCTGATATTCCTCCGTATGGTCACCCCGGCGGGGATGGGAGGAATGAAGATTGGGCATGGCTTCACAGCCGTACTCAGAATAGCCCAGCGGGCGGTTGGGATACTTCCAATGGAAGAAATCAATCCAAAGATCATTCAGAAACAGCCCTGGTACATACCAGCCCAGATACAGATTCCAGCTTACCAGATCGGAAATGTGGGCCACCTTATGAAAGGGCCCGCAGACCGCATAGCAGGCCAGCACCGTTGGCCGGGTGGAATCCATCTTATGCACCAGATTATTCAGCATCCGGTGGTTGTCCAGCATGTCCTTCTTATCCTTGGTGGAAATGGTGATCTCATTGGAAAGACCCCATGTGACAATACAGGGGTGGTTGTAATTCTGAACAATCAGCTCTTTCATCTGGCTGACTGTGTTTTCCCGTCCCGCAGGCATGTGTTCAGAAATATAGGGGATCTCCGCCCACACAATCATGCCGTACCTGTCGCACAGGTCATAGAAATACTGGTCGTGCTGATAGTGGGCCAGCCGGATCGTATTGCAGCCCATCTCCCGGATAAGGGCCATATCCATGTCATGGTGCCGCTTTGTGATGGTATTTCCGATGCCCTTCCAGTCCTGATGGCGGCTGACACCGTGCAGGGAGTATTTGCGTCCGTTCAGGAAAAAACCCTCCTCAGGGTCCACCCAGAAGGACCGGACACCAAAGGACGTGCTGACACAGTCCGTTTCCGCACCATCCACCGAAAGGGTCACCCTGCAGGTATACAGATATGGATCATCGATACCGTCCCACAGATGGACATTTTCAATGGTCAACATAACATCATCGCCTTGACCCCAAGCCACTACAGCACCTTGGGCATCCAGTAATTCTACCTGCACAATTCCTTCGGGGGCATTGTGCCAGGTCTTCACCTGTACGCTGCCATCAGCCCAGGGGGTCACCGCCAGACCGTTCCCTCCGAAATAATCCATGTCAAAGTGTTTTTTATTCAGGCCTATCAGCTTCACATCCCGGTAAATGCCCCCATAGAAGGTAAAATCCGCCTTTTGGGGATACACCCGGTCATTGACGGCGTTGTCAACCTCCACCCGCAGCAGGTTTTCTTCCTTCAGGTATTCCGTAATATCCGCCCGGAAGGTGGAATAGCCCCCATCATGGGTCATTACGACCGTTCCGTTCAGAATCACCTTTGCTGAAGCGTTGACCCCTTGAAATTCCAGATAGATGCACCGGTTTTCTCCGTCAAACCGGGGACAGGCGAAGTTTTTTTCATAAATGCAGGTTCCGCGCCAATAATCGTTGCCGCCGTCCTGTCCGTCCAAGGCGTTCCATGTGTGGGGGATATCCACATTCTGAATGCTGCCGTCGTGTCCGGTAAAGCGCCAGCCGCAATTGAGGAGCTGTTCGTTTCTCATAATCCGCAATGTCTCCTTTTTTTGACATTTTATTGGAAAGATGGGGTATATTGATCACAATTAGCTTTATTATAGCAAACTAAAGTTTATAATACAAGATACATTTCCTTCCGTTTTATTCTGTTCCGCGCTGTTGTACAATAGAATTATCTTTGATATAATAAGAACATTATAAAATGGAGACGTTCTCCATAAACCGGACAGAAAGCAACCCCCGGTATTCCCCAATGTCATCAATAAGAAAAGGTGGACACCACATTTCTGTGATGCCCACCTCTTAACTTAATGACATTTGCCTATGAACAGGCGCTTTTTCTGGATCTGATAAACTTAAGCGAACCTTTGATATCACTGAGGATGCTGAGCAGCGCAAATACCGCCAGAGCAAACACAGACAGAGTAATAAATTGGGGAACACCGGGGATCACAAAAGGCATGCCGCTGCGGAAGAACATATAATCTCCGTCAAAGCCCAGCAGCCGGTCAATGCCCTCGCAGTTGACTAAATGGATCAGACAGCCACCAACCACCCAGCCCATGTCCTTCAGGGTCGAACAGTATGTACCGGTTATATACTCCATCAGCGGGATCATCAGCAGGCCTGTGTGCTGCAGGATGCTTTTCACAATGGGAAACACCATCACATCCGAGGAAAAAATTCCCTCCGGCAAAGCAAAGGTCAGCACACCGCCTACAAAGCCAAACAGGTAAAACATCTTTTTCAGCTTGCCCAGCTTAAACAGCGCAGCAATGGGAACCAGCAGGCCACCCAGATTGCAGGGATACATGGGCCACCAGCAAAGGATGGAATCCTGTTTTACAAACAGGTAGATCAGCCGCCAGAGGATCTCAAAGGCTATATGGAATACAGCCACCCCCACCAGCAGAGTACGGCTGCGTTTCGGATTGCTCCGGTTTACATAACTCAGAACCAGTGCAATCACCAGAACCGTCGCAACCGCTGCCAGCGTGTACCAGTGGATTTGGGTATATTGGTATTCGCCCGGGGTCCCCATGTTACCGATCAGCCAATTTTTCAGCACGGCAAAATCCTCCTTTATAATAACTTCCTATATAGTAAAACTTCGGAAACACCGTGTCAACCCGATAAGAGTTGAATATAAAAATCTTAACCGGAACTTAATAAGCTCCAAAAAAGAAGTCATCGCGAACCAGCCCACAGGCTGGTTCGTGATCCCCTCCTAAGACGGAGGTTGCCACGCCAGTTTGAGAACTGGCTCGCAATGACGCAGTTTTTGATGAATTACAAAGGACTCCTGCCTTAGCAGGAGTCCTTGTTAAGATGCTTGAATTAGGCCTTGCCGGCGCAGCCCAGAACGTTGACCAGCTTGTGGCGAACGATCTCCTTGATGTTGGAGCGGGCGGGCTTCAGGTACTGACGGGGATCGAAGTGATCGGGATGCTCGTTGAAGTACTTACGAACAGTACCGGTCAGTGCCAGACGCAGGTCGGAGTCAATGTTGATCTTGCAGACGGACAGGGCAGCAGCCTTACGCAGCTGCTCTTCGGGAACGCCGATAGCGTTGGGCATCTTGCCGCCGTTCTCGTTGACCATCTTTACGTACTCCTGAGGAACGGAGGAGGAGCCGTGCAGAACGATGGGGAAGCCGGGCAGACGCTTGGTGACTTCTTCCAGAACGTCGAAACGCAGAGCGGGGGGAACCAGGATGCCCTGCTCGTTGACGGTGCACTGCTCGGGAGTGAACTTATAAGCGCCGTGGGAAGTGCCGATGGCGATAGCCAGAGAGTCACAACCGGTACGGGTCACAAACTCTTCAACCTCCTCGGGACGGGTGTAGGAAGCGGCCTCGGAAGCGACGTTCACATCGTCCTCGATGCCGGCCAGAGAGCCCAGCTCAGCCTCGACCACAACACCGTGATCGTGAGCGTACTCAACAACCTTCTTGGTGATCTCGATGTTCTCCTCGAAGGAGTGGGAGGAAGCGTCGATCATAACGGAGGTGAAGCCGCCGTCAATGCAGGACTTGCAGGTCTCAAAGCTGTCACCGTGGTCCAGGTGCAGAGCAATGGGGATGTTGGGGCACTCAATAACAGCAGCCTCAACCAGCTTTACCAGATAGGTGGGGTTTGCGTAGGAACGGGCGCCCTTGGAAACCTGCAGGATCACGGGAGCGTTCTCCTCGCGGCAGGCCTCGGTGATACCCTGAACAATCTCCATGTTGTTGACGTTGAAAGCGCCGACTGCGTAACCGCCGTCATAAGCCTTCTTGAACATCTCGGTAGTAGTAACAAGAGCCATTTCGAATCTTTCCTTTCTCATATTGCGGGACTGACCCGCATTTTTACAATTATCATTATAGCACAAATTTCCTGCATTTCAATAAGAAAAATTGAAAAGAATTTTTGCATTTTGCTATTTACCTTTTGGCGGTTTTAGAGTATAATTTATGATGGTTATTTTCGGAATTAACATTAAGGAGTGTTTATATATGGAACTTTCCCCTCTGCAGAAAGCAAGATATGCCTATGCCCCCAAGCTTCCGGGCATGCTCAGAAACGGTATTTCTGAGATCTGTGTCAAAAACGGCGACGCTACCGAAAGCGTAGCGGATCAGGATAAGATCAAGGCCCTCTTTCCCAACACCTACGGTAAGAACGAGATCACCTTCCAGAAGGGTGAGAACACCAGCGCAGCCAAGAAGCAGGTGGTTGGCGTGATCCTGTCCGGCGGTCAGGCCCCCGGCGGACACAACGTGATCTGCGGCCTGTATGACGCACTGAAGGCTACCGACAAGGATAATGTCCTCTACGGCTTCAAGGGCGGCCCCAGCGGTCTGATCGACGATGATTACCTGATCTTCGACGACGCATACATCAACCAGTACCGGAACACCGGCGGCTTCGATATCATCGGCTCCGGCAGAACCAAACTGGAGACAGAAGAGGAGTTTGCCATCGTGGGTGAGAACTGCAAAAAGCATGGCATCAACGCCCTGGTCATCATCGGCGGCGACGATTCCAACACCAACGCTGCTGTTCTGGCGGAGTACTTTGCTGCCAACAACACCGGTATCCAGGTCATCGGCTGTCCCAAGACCATCGACGGCGACCTGAAGAACGAGGATATCGAGTGCTCCTTCGGCTTCGATACCGCAACCAAGACCTACAGCGAGATCATCGGCAACATCGAGCGTGATGCAAACTCTGCTAAGAAATACTGGCACTTTGTCAAGGTCATGGG
>JAZNPV010000007.1:0-7055 GCA_045589835.1 Faecousia sp. | reverse complement strand
AATAGTTGAGCATAGAGAACAAAATCCTTAAAATATAAAGTACCACCAATACACCAAAGGAGGTTCCCTATGCTCGTGAAAGATTATACCGCAGAATTTCTCAATTTGGAAGATGTAATTATCACAAATGTTAAAAACATTTCAGATCAACTGCATATCTCAATCGAATTACCCCGCAGAAAGCACGTCTGTCCCTGTTGTGGAGCGGTGACAGACCGTGTACATGACTACCGGATGCAGGTTGTTAAGGATGTCCCAATGGCCAGAAATACCTTCCTGCACCTGCGTAAGCGTCGTTATCGCTGTGACTGCGGCAAGCGATTCTTCGAGAGAAACACCTTCCTGCCTCGCTACTACAGAGTTACAAGTCGCCTTGTAGCAGAAATTGTCTTCGCCTTTAAGAAGGTTGTATCTGCAAAGGAAATTGGTTGCCGATTCAATGTTTCCGGCATGACAGCTATGCGGTACTTCCAGTACTACAATCACAAACCCACAGCGCTTCCCGAGGTAATCTCTCTGGATGAATTCAAGGGCAATTCAGGTGGTCAGAAGTACAACAGCATCGTTGCAGACCCCTCCGGAAGGAAGGTTCTGGATGTTCTTCCAGACCGCTATGAAAATAATTTAGTGAAGTATTTCTCACAATTTGAGTCAAAAAGTAATGTGAAATACTTTGTTTGTGACATGAATCCGCACTTTCGGCAGGTTGCAAGGATATGCTTCCCGCAAGCTACTATTGTTGCAGACAAGTACCATGTGATTCGGCAGGCATACTGGGCTATGGAACGGGTAAGAAAAAATGAACAGAACAAATTACCCAAACGGCACAGAAAGTATTTCAAGAAATCCAGACACCTGCTTATGAAGCCTATGGAGAAACTAACAGATGATGAGATGTATCAACTGGCATTGATGTTTGAAATCGCGCCCAGGTTAGCAGACGCCTACCGTATTAAAAACGACTTTCTGTCTGTGATCCGCAGCAAGTCTGCTGCAGAGGGCAAGAAGGCCCTTGCAGACTGGCTGCTGTCTGTAGAGGTTATGGATCTACAGGAATTCCACGATTGTACCAAAGCGTACCACAACTGGTTTCACGAGATTATTAACTCAATGGAAGTTCCATGGACAAACGGCTTCATCGAAGGCTGTAACAACAAAACTAAAGTTCTCAAACGCACTTGCTACGGTATGCGTAACTTCAATAATTTCAGAAAGCGAATTCTCTTCTGTAATACATAAAATCGTGCCGGAGCAAAAACTCCGACACGATCCATAAATTATTCTATTTTGGCTCTACCCCAACTATTGACATAGAACCTTTTTTCTTATACCTTAACCTCAGAGGGATCGTCTGCGTGGCAGGCGATGAGATGCTTGGGACACACCTGGGCACACAAGCCGCAGGAGGGGCATTTATCATATTCGATCACTGCCAGATTGCTGTCCACGGTGATCGCCTCCTCCGGGCCGATCTTGGTACAAAGACCACAGCCGATACAGCCCTGGGTACAGCCGCGAACAGTGACCGCGCCCTTTGCGTGGGACGCACAGGCGATGATCACATGCCGGTCATATTCCACCGGAATGATCAGATCTCTGGGACAAGCCTGGGCACAAGCCATACAACCGGTGCATTTTTCTTTATCCACTTTTGCAACGCCGTCCACGATATGGATGGCATCGTACTTACACACCTTTGTACAGTTTCCGAAGCCCAAGCAACCGAATTTACACACCAGCGGACCTCTGCCGCCCACCTTAGAGGCAGCCAGGCAGTCCTTAAAGCCTTCATACTCGCCCTTCTGTCGGGCACCCAGCTCCTTGCCGCTTTCGTCCACACTTCTGTGACCGGAGCAGCGGACCAGTGCTACCTTCCGGACGACTGCCTCCGCCTTGACTCCCATGATCTGGGCCATTGCCATAGCGCATTCATTTCCACCGGAGGCACAGCTGCCAATGGGCGCATTCCCCTTGAGGACTGCCTCTGCGTAGCCGCTACAGCCGGCATAGCCACAGCCACCGCAGTTGGCTCCGGGAAGTGTGGCATTCAGCGCATCCAGCCGGGGATCTGTCTCCACATAAAAGACCTTGGACGCTGCCGCCAGCACGAGCCCAAATATCAGACCCAGTGCGCCAAGGACGGCGATCGCAATTACAATTTCCATATAACCGTCCTCCTTAGAAAATCTTCAGACCGGAAAAGCCCATAAACGCCAAAGCCAGCAAGCCGGCTGAGATCAGCGCAATGGGATACCCCCGGAAGCACTCCGGACAATCCGCCTTCTCCACCCGTTCCCGAATGGAGGCAAACAGCACGATGGCCAATGTAAAGCCCAAGCCGCCGCAGACACCGCACACCACGCTCTGCAAAAAATCATAACCGTTTTGTGCATTCACAAGGGCGACGCCTAAAACAGCACAGTTGGTGGTGATCAGAGGCAGAAAGATACCCAATGCCTTATAAAGGGCGGGCACGCTCTTTTTCAGGAACATCTCCACCACCTGCACGATGGATGCGATCACAAGAATAAATGCGACGGTCTGCATATAGCCCAAGTTCAGCGGCTGCAGAACAAAGCAGTCCACCGCCCAGCAGGCAGCGGAGGCGATGCCCATAACAAAGGTGACCGCCATACCCATACCCAAAGCGGTATCGATCTTCTTGGAAACGCCCATAAAGGGGCAGATGCCGTAGAATTTTACGAGAATAAAGTTTTCTGTAAGGATAGCGGAGATCAAAATTCCCAGCAATGACTGGATATAATCGTTCATTGTTTTGCCGCCTCCTTCTTCTTATTGCGCTGCTTGCGGGAAAGCCACTGGTAGCCGGCGATCACCACGCCCAGGGTCAGAAAACCGCCCACCGGCATCACCATTTGCATGGCAGGATACCCCTCGGGGATAATGCGGATGCCCTCACCGCCGCCCAGGATACCGCCACCGAAAGTGCCGGAGCCTAAAAGCTCACGGATCACGCACATGATCACCAGCGCCATAGTATAGCCGATTCCCTGAAACAGTCCGTCAAAAAAGGATGCTACAACCGTATTCTTGGATGCAAAAGCCTCTGCTCTACCTAAGATAATACAGTTGACCACGATCAAGGGAATAAACACACCTAAGCTTTCCGCGAGCTCCGGCAAGAACGCCTGCAGCACAAGATCCACCACCGTCACAAAGCCGGCAATGATCACGATGTATGCCGCAATGCGGATCTGAGAGGGAATGACCTTGCGTAGGGCCGAGATCAGCACATTGGAGCAGATCAGGATAATGGTAACGGACAAACCCATACCCAAGCCATTAAACAAGCTCGTGGTAATAGCCAAGGTAGAGCACATTCCCAAAAGCTGGACTAAAACCGGGTTCTTGGTGAAAAGGCCCTCGTTAAATTGTCTTTTGATGTTATTCATATGCGCGCCTCCTTAACCCAGCTTTTCCGCGCAAGCGATCGCTGCGTTGACGCCTGCGGTAACTGCCCGGGAGGTAATGGTTGCGCCGGTGAGCGCATCGACGGTGCCGCCGTCCTTTACCACCGCCAGCTGCCCGCTCTGACCTGCATACTGCTGCCGGAAGGCTTCACCGGCACTTGTATCAGCTGCCGCGACCGCGCCAAGACCTGCCGTTTCCGTGTGGCTGATAATGGAAACGCCATTGACCTTGCCGTCAACGATTCCTACCATCATAGTGATGCTGCCTGCAAAGCCGGCAGGTGCTACCTGCACGGCATAGCCGGTTTGGGATGCATATACCTTCTGTACAGTACCGGTTTCATCCGGGAAGCTCTCCAGCTCCTCGCCGCCGCCGGGCAGTACCTCAGATACAGCTTTCTGGATCTTTTCTGCTTTGATCCGGGCGATCTCCGGGGCAGTAATAGCATTCACGCCACCCAATGCTGCCGCCACCACACCGGTGATCAGCAGCAGCGTCACAGCCAAGCGGAAGATATACAATGTTGTTTTCATTTCTTCGCCGCCTCCTTTTTGGGTGCGCCGAACTTAGTGGGTCTGCCGATCCGATCCAGCAGGACCACGCAGCAGTTCATCACTAAGATAGCATAGCTGACACCTTCATTGTAGCCGCCGAAGTAGCGGATCACGATGGTAAGCACGCCGCAGCCGATGCCGTAGACGATCTGGCCCAGCTTGGTCACCGGACTGGTAACAAAATCCGTTGCCATAAACAACGCGCCCAGCATCAATCCGCCGCCGAACAGCTGGGAAGCCATCCAAACTACACGGTCATTACCCATGGGGAAGGCAAACGCCAGCACCGCCACTGTGGCAATATAAGCAATGGGGATCCGGGGTGTCAGTACCTTGCGGATCAGCAGATAAGCAAAGCCGATGAGCAGAAGCAGCGCGCTGGTCTCACCGATACAGCCGCCCACATTGCCCAAAAACATATCCAAAACGCTCTCCTGAGGCAGCTGGCCCTGATGCATCGCCGCCAGAGGGGTTGCGGCAGTCACCGCATCCGCAGTGGTGAAAATACCGGCAGCGTTTTCAAAGCCTACCTTTACCCAGTTGCTCATAAGTACAGGCCAGCTGAACAGAAAGGCTCTGCCTGCCAGCGCAGGATTTACAATATTCTTACCGATGCCGCCAAAGAGCATCTTTACCATAATGATCGCAAAGAAATCGCCAATAATAATGCACCAGTAGGGAATGGTCACCGGGCAGACGAAAGCCAGCAGCACACCTGTGACCACGGCAGACATATCGTGGACATGGCTGATCCGCTTCAAAAGCTTATCGTAGCACCACTCAAAGAACACGCAGGCAGCCGCAGAAATAAGGGTCACCATCAGCGCCCGGAATCCAAAGAAGTACACAGAGCCGATCAGTGCCGGCAGCAGTGCAATGAGAACATCACGCATCATGACCTTGGTAGTCAGCGGTGCGTGAACATGAGGAGAGCTGGAAATGGTCAGCTCATAAAAGTATTTCATCTGTGCCATATACAGCCTCCTTCCTTAAGTGTGCAGCTTGGTGTTGGTCATGGCATCCCGGATCATATGCTTGCCCGCCCGGAAACCAAGCACCAACGGCACGCAGCCGGGACAGGTATAGGCGCAGCAGCCGCATTCGATACAGTCCATCATATTCTGGGCCTTCATTTCTTCCGTATTGCCGGACTGCAGAGATTTGTACATCAGTACCGGCATCAGCTTCATAGGGCAAACGCTGATACACTTGCCGCAGCGGATACACCTTGAGCCGTCCACGGCAAACCGGTTGGCATTGCCCAGCACCGTCACCGCATTGGTGCCCTTGATCACCGGCACACTCAGATCATACTGGGATACACCCATCATCGGGCCGCCGGAAAGGACTTTATAGGGATTTTCGCTGTGACCCACCGCCTCCAGCAGCTCATTGAAGCTGGTGCCCAGGGGGACCATCAGATTTTTAGGCACCATCGCGATGTCGCCGGATACCGTAACGATCCGGCGGATCAACGGCATTCCTAAGTACAAAGCATCGTGGATCGCCTTGCAGGTAGCAGCGTTGAATACCGCGCAGCCGACTGCAGCCGGCAGTCCGCCGGAGGGCACTTCTCTGCCGGTGATAGCGCGGATCAACTGCTTTTCCGCACCCTGGGGGTACTTGGCAGGCAGGATATCCAGCACGATGCCGTCCTTGGGATCCATTGCCCAGCGCAGCGCCTCTGCCGCCTGAGGCTTATTGTCCTCCATTGCGATGTGCGCCTTACTTAGACCCAGCACCTTCATAATCAGCCGGATGCCGGACAGCACCTCCCGGGGATACTCCCGGCACAGCCGGTCATCCGCCACGATGTATGGCTCACACTCGGAAACATTGATGATAATGGTATCCACCTTGCCGATACCGGAGCTGAGCTTCACATGGGTAGGGAAGGTAGCACCGCCCATACCCACAATGCCGGCTTCCCGGATGATGTTCATCAGCTCTTCCGGTGTCAGCGCTGCAACTTCTTCCTCTGTGCGGGGCTGAATATCCGGGCAAAGGGTGTCCAAATGGTCATTTTCAATGACCACGCTCATCATCATCGTGCCGCTGGAGTGGGGGCGCATCTCCACCGCCTTAACCTTGCCGGAAACCGGCGCATGGACCGGCACGCACAAACCCTGATTATCGCCGATCTTCTGGCCCATCGTCACCACATCGCCCTTTTTCACAAGGCTCTGGCAGGGCGCGCCGATATGCTGCGCCATGGGCACGACCAGAATGTCCGGCTCCGGGAAGTCCTGGATCTGGCGGTCTTCCGCGTACCACTTATTTTCCTTGGGATGGATGCCTCCGAAAAAGGAAAACGCCATAGGTATCACCTCTTGTTTGGAATTAACGGCAAAACTACCGCAGTATATGCGCCTCTATCATACTCCATTTATCAAGCTTTGTCCATAGTGCTTTGTATAATTTCCACAATTTTTAGTTAAAAATATGTTTATATCGATATATTATAACGGATATTGTACAAAACCGGGGTAATGTCCGATTCTGCTCCCTTTTAAGGCCCCCTCTGACGAGGGGGCTGGATTTTGCGAAGCAAAAGACTGGGGGAGAGAAATTTTCTTCTTGATTCTCTCCCTCCGTCTTCGCCTAACGGCGAATCCACCTCCCTCATCAGAGGGAGGCAGCCGTGGCAGGACTGGATATAGCTAATGGCGCATTGCAGATACTGCAATGCGCCATTGCGTATTTTACTTTTTCTTCAGCACAACCGCCGTCCGGCTGGGCAAATACAGCTTCACGCCCACGCGGCCCTGTTCATCCTCTGTGGTTTCGTAGGTCTCGTGGTAAATTCGGCCCTGACCGCCGAAGCAGTAATCATCAGATGCAAGCACCACTTCATATTCTCCTGCCTCCGGCATAGGCAAAAACAGTCCATCATAGGAGTTGACCGGATGGAAATTAAAGGCAAAAACCGCCTTGCCCCGCTGATACACCATTGTCTTGGCGCTGTTATCCAGTGCAAGCTGGCGATCTGCGCCGCTGTGGACACGGCTGCTTTTCAGCAGCTTTACCATTGCCTTTTCGAAGTCCTTCAGATATCCGTATTTCAGCGCC
>JAZNPV010000006.1:0-8360 GCA_045589835.1 Faecousia sp. | reverse complement strand
TAAAAGCGATCCCAACCGGGGCACCACGGTGACACTGACACTGCCATTGGCGTAACAAGAATTCCACCTCCGGCATAGAATTGTCGGAGGTGGTTTTTTATGGCTATTGTGCGAACGGACACTCCCATTACATCCAAAAGCTGTGACCGGATGATTCAGGAGATCGTGGAAGCGTATCCCTTTTGCAGGACGGAGGTGATCACCGACACTGCTTATGGGAGACCGGTGCGGACCCTGGTGATCGGGAACGGGCCCCGGAAGGTGATTTATTCCGCCGCCCACCATGCCAACGAGTGGATCACCAGTCTGATCCTTTTAAAATTTGTGGAGGAGCTGGCGGAGGCCATCCGACAGGATGGGTGCGTGTTTGAGGTGTCTGCCAAGCAGCTGGCGGAGATCGCCACGATTTATACGGTACCCATGGTGAACCCGGACGGGGTGGATCTGGTGGTGGGAGAGATCCCGGAAGGGACGCTGCCCTTTGAAATGGCCCGGGCCATGGCGGATTTTTACCCCGGCATTCCCTTCCCGTCGGGGTGGAAGGCCAATCTGGCGGGGGTGGATTTGAATTTGCAATATCCTGCCGGGTGGCTCCAGGCACGGGAGATCAAATTCTCCCAGGGCTACATCCAGCCGGGCCCCCGGGATTATGTGGGCCGGGCTCCCCTGACCCAGCCGGAGGCAAAAGCACTGGCGGGCTATACCGAGTACATCGACCCGGAGCTGGTGCTGGCCTACCACAGCCAAGGTAAGGAGATCTACTGGCAGTTTCTGGACTATGAGGTGCCCGGTGCCCGGGAGCTGGGAGAGCGGATGGCCGAAGCCAGCGGCTATGCATTGACGGATGCGCCCTATGCCTCCAGCTTTGCCGGGTATAAGGACTGGTTCATCCAGAATTTCCGCAAACCCGGCTATACCATAGAGGTGGGGGAGGGCATCAATCCGCTGCCGTTAGGGCAGTTTGACGAGATCTACAGGGATAATCTGCCCATTCTGCTGATTGCTGCTGTGGGTCTGCAAGAATAGGAAAGAGGCTGCCACGGCAGCCTCTTTCATTATCTAAATCAATATTTAATATCCATAATTATGAAATTATTATTGACATTCGATAATTCCTGTGGTACGATGCAGCTATAAGGAGGTATGAAATATGGAAAGATCTCTTACGATGACCCGGCTGACCCTTTGGGTCAACCGGCTGATTGGGGCAATTGTTGCGGTGCTGCTGCCCTGCCTGCCGCTGCTGCTGAACTGGTACAGCAGCTTCCGCAGTCTGACGCAGGCAGAGTATACTGCCATTATTGTAGCGTTTTACTGCTGTGCGGTTGTCATAGCCATTGCCCTGTGGAATATAGACAGGCTGCTGCGTAACATTTTGCAGGAAGAAGTATTTACCCGGGAGAATGTATCATGCATCCGGCGGGTGCGCTGGTGCTGTGCCGGAATCAGTCTCATCACCTTACCGGCGGCATTCATATATCTGCCCCTGTTCTTTCTGGTGATTATCATGGCATTTTTAAGTCTGGTTGTCTGTGTGGTGGTCCGTGTAATGGATGCCGCCGTGATCATCCGGGAAGAAAATGATCTGACTATATGAGGGACTTGCCATGGCGATTATTGTGAATCTGGATATGATGCTGGCAAAGCGGAAGATGACATCCTTAGAGCTTGCCCAGCGGGTGGGGATGACACCTGCCAATTTGTCGATCTTGAAAACCGGCAAGGCCAAGGCGGTGCGCATGAGCACTATGGACATGATCTGCCGGGAGCTGAAATGTCAGCCGGGGGATCTGTTTGAATACGTGGAAGACGATGACCCATGGAAGCGGTAAATTTCAGCTTATCGCTCTCAAGGGGAGGCTTGAACAGCGCGATAAATACAAATTGACAGGAGGTAGAATATGGAACCCTATGCATTTAATAATTCCCCGGAAAAGCCGGAGATGCCCGCATTTACTACCAATGCAAAAGAGCTGATCTTCGGGTTGCTGATTCTGATTTTCGGCATGCTGCTGTGCAACAGTGTGCTGTACGGAGGTTTCCATCTGGGCTTTGCCATTTTCAGCGGTATTACGGTTCTATGTACCGCTGTGTATCTGCTGCTTTCCGGCTATAAGCTGACCTTCTACAGCGGCAGCCTGTTGGTGCTGAGTCTGGTGATCTGTGCCGGCTTCGGTCGGTCCGATGACGGTTTTGTGAAATTTGTGATGATCTGCTTTTTGCTGGTTTCGGTAAATCTGGGACTGTGCCTGCTGGCAGGACAGAACCAGCGCAGTGCTGCCGGTGTGGGATCCCTGCTGGATGCGCCACGGACATTGTTTGTGCTGGGTGTGGGCAAACAGTCCGAGGCCTGGCGCGGCTTGATCCGGACCTGCCACAGCGGCTCCGGCGTGGCGAAAAAGGGCAGCGCGGTGCTGCTGGGTTTGCTGATTGCTGTGCCGGTGCTGGCAATTCTGATCCCGCTGCTGATCAGTGCTGATGCGGCCTTTGATGCGCTGCTGCAAAAGCTGCCCGATTGGGATTTTGGGGAGCTTCTATCAACGGTTTTCTGCGGAGCGTTTCTGGTTTGTGTGCTGTATGTGCGGGGCGTTGCTTTGCACCGCAGCAGCAAGGTGCAGGAAAGGAGAGCATCCGGCAAAAAAGGTATGAGCCCAGTGACGGTCAATACGGTGCTGGCAGCGGTTGCGCTGGTATACGTTGCCTATCTTGTCAGCCAGTTAAGCTACTTCTTTGGGGGCTTTATGGGCCTGCTGCCGGAGGAATTCACCATGGCTGAATATGCCCGCCGTGGATTTTTTGAGATGGCTTGGATCTGTGCCATTAACCTGTCCGTTATTGCGCTGGCTGTAGGACTGGTGAAAAAGGAAAGAAAAGCACCTCTGTCCACCCGGCTTTTCTGCCTGTTCATCGGCATCGTCACGCTGCTTCTGGTGGCTACTGCCAGCGCAAAGATGTCCCTGTACATCGATGCTTACGGCCTGACCCGGCTGCGGGTACTGACGGAAGTCATTATGATCTGGCTGGGCATTACTACGGCGGTAGTCACGGTGTGGCTGTTTGTGCCCAAGCTGCCCTACATGAAAGCTGTGCTGCTTTGTGCGTTGCTGATCGGCGCCACGGTGTTCTGGGCAGATATGGATACGGTAACGGCACGGTACAATGTAAATGCCTACCTGTTCGGAGAGATGGAAACCGTGGATGTGGACTATTTAAGCACGCTGGGTGATGGGGCTGTGCCCTATTTGCAGCAGTTAACGGTCGAGGCGGATCCGGAAATTGCCCGGCAGGCTCGAGAGGCCATTGAACGGCAGTATATCAACAGCAGCGACGATTTCCGTAGCTGGAATTATGTAAACTACAAAGCGGAAAAATGCTTGGTCCGCATAGGGGAAGATACGGAAAGGCCATGAAAAAACGTATTGTATATCTGTCTGTATTTATAATTTTGCTGGCAGTAGAGATTTTTATCGGTCTGTTTGTACGGGATGCCTTTATCCGTCCCTATGTGGGAGATGTGCTGGTGACGGTACTGTTGTGCGTTTTGGTACGCACCGTATTACCGGAGGGTACCCCCCTGCTGCCGGTTTGGGTGTTTTTATTTTCCGCAGCGATGGAAATTCTGCAGCTATTCCGATTGACGGAACTTCTCAGACTGGAAGGGACAGTTTTCGGTGTGATCATCGGATCTACCTTTGACTGGAAGGATATCCTCTGCTACAGTGCAGGCTGTGGGATTTTCGGGGCAACGGAGTGGCTTTTAGGCAGAAAGGAGAAAAGGAGATGCAGTTAGTTGTTGTGCTTGCGCCGCTGGCGCTGGGAGTGACTGGATGGGGACTGTCTACGGCAGGGATTTTGAACAAACGGAAAGTAGTTCTTTGCGGCCTAAGCTGGTTTGTCTGTGCTTGTGCGCTGTGGTTTCCGCTCTATACGATCTGTCATTGGGCCCAGATCGGAGATGTCAGTGCAATACTGGACTGTGTGAGAGTGTATACGGTTTGTGCCGGGGTGCTGTTAGCAGTCAATGGTATTCTGAATGTGCTTGTGGTCTTTATCAATCGGAAGAAATAAGCAGAGTCGGGGCGAGTAAATCGCCCCGACTTGTTTCGTCAGCTGACTGCATCAAACTGGGATTGATACAGCTGGTAATAGAAGCCTTTTTGCGCCATCAGCGTTTTGTGGGTACCCTGTTCCACCACCTGCCCTTTATCCAGCACCAGAATGTGGTCTGCAGACTGAATAGTGGAAAGCCGGTGGGCGATCACAAAGCAGGTCTTGCCCTTCATCAGATTCCGCATGGCTGCCTGAATATGATGTTCTGTCCGGGTGTCCACGTTGGAGGTAGCTTCGTCCAGAATCAGCATATGGGCATCCAGCAGCATGGCACGGGCAATGGTCAGCATCTGCTTTTGGCCTTTGGAGATAGATGTGCCGTTATCGGACAAAACGGTATGATAGCCTTGGGGCAGCCGGGAAATGTAGGAGTGGATATGAGCAGCTTTGGCTGCAGCCACCACCTCTTCCATGGTGGCATCGGGCTTTCCGTAGGCGATGTTCTCGAAAATCGTGCCGTGGAAAAGCCATGTATCCTGCAGCACCATGGTATAGGCTTTCCGCAGGGAATCCCGGGTCACATTGCGAATGTCGTGGCTGTCCACCAGAATTTTACCGCAGTCCACATCATAAAAGCGCATCAAAAGATTGATGATGGTGGTTTTGCCTGCGCCGGTGGGGCCCACAATGGCGGTTAGACTGCCGGGCTTGGCATGCAGATTCAGCTTTTCGATAATGGGCTTGCTCGGCTCATAGGAAAAGTCCACATTTTCTAGCCGTACATCACCCTGCACCTGTGTCAAGACTTCTGCATCCAAAGCGTCGGCAGGTTCCGATTCTGCGTCGATCAGCGTAAAGATTCGTTCCGCGGCGGCAAAGGCGCTTTGCAGTTCCGCGATGATGTTAGCAAACTCGTTGATAGGGCCGGAGAATTTCCGGGAGTACTGGACAAAGCTGTTCAGATCACCCAGACTGACCTGCCCTTTCAGCAGCATGACCGCACCAAATACGGATACCAGTGCCAGGGAGGCGTTGTTGATAAAGTTGACAGCCGGGCCGGTCATGGTACCGTTAGCCTCTGCTGTGGTAAAGGCACGAATGGCCTCGTCGTTTTTTGCGTCAAATTCTTGCAGCACCGCCTTCTCCCGTCCGTAGGCACGGATCGTTTTCTGGCCGGAGAGCATTTCTTCCACGAAGCCGTTCAGCACGCCAAGTTTTGCAGAGCGGCGGCGGAACAGGGGACGTACCAGCTTGGTCAGCCAGCGGGTGAAGAAGAAGGTTGCAGGGACAGTGATAGCAAACACTACCACCAACTGAGGCGCAATGGTCAGCATCATAATCAGAGATACCGTCACAGTCACAACACTCTGGAGGATCTGCACCAGATCTGCCGACAGGGACTGGTTGACGGTGGCCACATCGTAGGTAATGGTGCTGATAATGTCACCGGGCTGATACTTGTCAAAGTAGCTGACAGGCAGGGTAGTCAGATTCTGAAAGATATCCTGCCGCATCTGTTTGGTGACGGCGCGGGAAAGCCGCACCATTACATAGTGCAGGAAGTAAGAGAGCAAAGCGGAAAGGATATAGCAAACCGCCATCAGCACAGCGCAGCGGAATACGGTGTCAAAATCCACTTTACCTTCACCAAAATCGATGGCATCCAGCGCCACACCGGACAGCTTTGGCCCATACAGGGATAAAACACTACCGGTCACGGAGAAAAATACTGCCAAAAGCAGCAGCAGCCGATTCCGTCCCAGATACTTCCACAGGCGTAATAGCAGTTGCTTCCGGTCGATCTTCTTTGCTTCAAAACGACGGGTGTCGCCGCTCATTTCCCCCCGAGTCATACGGCCGCCGCCAATAATTCCGTATGCCATTTACAGCGCCTCCTTCCCATCGCCCATTTGGGCCTGGGCAATGCTGCGGTATTCAGGGCAGCTTTCCATCAGCTGACTGTGGCTGCCCATGCCGATCACCTGTCCGTCATCCAGCACCAGGATCAAATCTGCGTGCCGCAGGGAGCTAACACGCTGGGCTACCAGTACGGTGGTGGTATTGCGGTAGTTTTCCCGCAGTGCCTTGCGAAGCAACGCATCCGTCCGGTAATCCAGCGCGGAGGAGGCATCGTCCAACACCAAAATCTCCGGGTTGGCTGCCAACGCTCTGGCAATCAGCAGCCGCTGTTTTTGTCCGCCGGACAAATTATTGCCCCGGATCACCACTTCCGCATCCATACCGCCCTCTTTTTCCTGAATAAACCCGGCCTGTGCATGGTGGGCGGCAGCTGTGACTGCAGCATCCTCCAGATCCCGGAAGAAACGGATGTTGTGGCCGATGGTGCCCTCGGTAACAAAGTCGTTTTGGAATACAACACCGAACATGGCGCGGAGTTCTTCGGAGGGGATAGTGCGGATATCCCGGCCATCGATCAGAATTTGCCCCCCATCCGGATCGTAGAACCGCATCAGCAGGTTCAGCAGAGTGGTTTTACCGGAGCCGGTGGGGCCCAGAATACCCAAAGTCTGTCCATGCTCCAGACGGAAGGACAGGTCTTTCAGATTGGTACCTATACCGGTATAGGAGAAGGTCACATTCCGGAATTCAATGTGGGAAGGTTTCTCTGCTTGTTTTGTTCCCGGTTCTACCTGCAGATCTTTGGGCATGGCCAGTACATCCGCAATTCGCGCAGCGCTGGCTTCACCCTGGGCCCACATGATGAAGACTCTGGTAATGCCCAGTGTTGCCATCAGCAGCATGGTAAAGTACTGCAGGAAAGCTACGATCACACCGGGCTCAATGCCGCCGCTGTTGACCCGGTAGGCACCGACAACTACCACAAGCGTTAAACTCAGATTCAGCGCCAGATTGGCTACGGGGCTGGAAATATTGCTATAGGTACCTGCTTTTTTGGTGGTCTGCGTATGATCCTCGTTGACCTGTTCAAAACGCTGCTTCTCGTGTTCTGTTTTGCTCAGAGCTTTGATGACCCGGATGCCGGAGATGTTCTCCTGACAGATCCGTACCATATCGTCCTGGATCTGCTGGGCTTTGGTGTGGAGCGGAACAGTCTTTTTTGTGACCCAAAGAACCGTCAGAGAAATTACCGGCAGCATGCCGATCATCACCAGCGAAAGCCGCCAGTCCATGCTCAGCATCATAAACACGCCGCCCACCAACAAAATAGGAGCCCGGATGCCCATGCGCTGAATTCTGGTTAAAAACTGGTTTACATTGTAGGAGTCACTGGTCAATCGGGACACGGCAGAGGAAATTGTCAGCTGGTCCATCTGCCGGGAGGAAAAATATTCCAGTTTTTCAAATAAATCATGGCGAAGCTTCCGGGTGATCCAGCCGGAACTGAAGGAAGCCATTCGGTTGGCAAGGATATTCGTGCCCATGGCAATCGCCGCACACAGCAGCATACTGCTGCCCAATATGTAGATCATACCCATATCACCGCTGAGCCGGACTGCGGGCACGGTTTCGTCCAGAATGATCTCCATGATCCGGGGGATCAGCAGCTCTGTGGCGGTGGCGACACATTTGATGAGTAATGTCAGCAGAATATACCACATATGGGGACGAATATAGCGGGACAGCTTACTCACTACGATGCACCTCCATCCAGTCGGTTGCCTTGTCTTTCAGCTGCTGCAGCAGCCGTCTGAGAAGCTGGCTTTCTTCCTCGGTCATGTCCTGCAGGAGCAGGGCAGACCAATCCCGGTAAACAGTTTGAATTTGGGGAAGAACCGCCATAGCTTTTTCTGTCGGATAAAGTTGGATCGCACGCCGATCGGTGGGGCTGGTGACGCGGTTTACATAACCTTTTTCTTCCAGTGTTGTCAGTTGCCGGGTGATGTTGCTTTTGTTCAGCACTACCCGGCGGGCCAGCTGTTCTTGGGTAATGCCGGGGTGGGTGCAGATGGCTGCCAGGGATGCGCCCTGACGGGCTGTCAGTCCTATGGGCTCCAACTTCTGATTGCGGTACAGCGCGCCGCAGCGGGCGATATATGTCAAATCATACAGGACAGATGCCATAAATTGACCTCCTAAAATTGTTGCGATTGCAACAGTTGCGTTTGCAACGATTATAGCATTGTCTGCAAAAGCTGTCAACCTGGGACAGCAAATTTCAGTTTATCGCTCTGTTTCAAATCAAAAATTGTACCAAACCGTAGGGGCCGACGCCCCCGGCGGCCCGGCGGTTTTGCTATGCAAAACCGCATTGCCAACGGCAATCATTTATTATTTTCTTCGAAAATCCTAATATTTTGTATAAAATATTGGGTGGGCCGCCGAGGGCG
>JAZNPV010000005.1:0-7354 GCA_045589835.1 Faecousia sp. | reverse complement strand
CCTTTCGTATGGTTCCCGGACCCTCCAGACGACCAAAGGGGTGGGGGCACTACATTTTACAACTAACAACACGATCTGCTCCCGCCCCTTTGGAAACCCCTTTGTTCTGCATGTATATTTAAAAGTGTGCGATCAGTATAAAGCACTATCAATATCCGCTGTCGGCCTGCTGGGATTTTGCCAGCTTTACGATCCGGGAAGTGCCCAGACGGGAGGCACCTAGACGGATGAATTCTTCCGCGTCTGCAAGGCTGCTGATGCCCCCTGCGGCTTTGATCTTCACATTGGGGCCTACATGCTTGGCAAACAAAGCCACATCCTCAAAGGTTGCGCCTGCGGTAGAAAAGCCGGTGGAGGTCTTAATGTAATCGGCACCGGACTCGGTGACCACCTTGCACATCTGGATCTTCTCTTCCTCGGTCAGCAGGCAGGTCTCGATGATGACCTTCAGCAGCTTTCCGCAGCAGTGGGCTTTTACCTGCCGGATCTCCTCCAGCACCGCGTCATACTTGCCGTCCTTGACCCAGCCGATGTTGATGACCATATCCACCTCGTCAGCACCGTGACCTACAGCATCGTAGGCCATGTAGCACTTGGCGGCGGTGGTGTCGTAGCCGTTGGGGAAGCCGATGACGGTGCAGATAGCCAGGCGGTCGCCTGCATATTCCTTGGCTTGTTGGACATAGGATGCGGGGATGCAGACGGAGGCGGTGTGAAAGCGGATGCCGTCATCGCAAATGCTCTTAATCTGCTCCCATGTGGCGCTCTGGCTTAATAATGTATGATCGCATTTGGAAAGAATTTCAGAAAGTTCCATAGCCGTTTCTCCTTTGGTTAGTTTTGCAATTGCTGTTTCCGGTACTGGAGGGTATACAGCTTGTAGTACCTGCCCTTCTGGTGCAAAAGCTGCTGGTGGGTACCCTGCTCCATGATCTTACCGTGGGACAAAAGGATAATATTGTCCGCATGCTGAATGGTGGACAGCCGGTGTGCCACCACCAGCATGGTGCCAATATTTTTCATCTTTTCCAGAGAATGCTGAATCAGAATTTCCGTTTCCGTATCGATATTGGCGGTGGCTTCGTCCAGAATCATAACAGAGGGCTTGTGGACGATGGTTCTGGCAAAGCTCAGAAGCTGCCGCTGACCGGCGGAGAAGTTGTTGCCCCGCTCCCGGACAGGCTCATCCAGCCCCCGCTCCAGTTTGTTGATAAAGGAATCCGCATTTACGTACCGGGCGGCTTCCATGACCTGCCCGTCATCCGCATCTTCCTTGCGCAGCAAAATATTGCTGCGGATATCGCCGGAGAACAGGAACACATCCTGCAGCATCTGCCCGAAGTGCCGCCGCAGAGATGCGATCTTGATTTTCCTGATATCGATGCCGTCGATCAAAATCTGACCCTTCTGGATATCGTAATTGCGGCAGATCAGCGACAGAATGGTGGTCTTGCCGGAGCCGGTGGAGCCTACAAAGGCTACGGTCTGCCGGGGCTCTACCACGAAGGAAACGCCCTTGAGTACCCACTGGTCGGGCTTGTAGGCAAACCAGACATCCTTAAATTCGATCTTTCCCTCGATCTCGTCCAGTTCGATAGCGTCTTCCTCGTCCGTTACCTCCGGTACCATATCCATAATGGTAAAGATCTTCTCCGAGGAGGCGAAGGACTTCTGCAGCATGTCAAACTGCTCCGCCAGCGCCTGAATGGGGTTAAAGAACTTGGAGATGAACATGTAGAAAGATACGATCACCGAGGCGGTGATGCTCTGGCCGAAGAAGGTCAACTGCTCAATATGGCCCTTGGCACCCAGATACAGCAGGCACAGCACGGAGCTGATATTCAGCATGTACACCATGGGCCGGAAAATGCCGAACACAAACATTCTGCCCACCTTGGCCTTCTGCAGCTTTTTGCTGCGGATACGGAAGGCCTCCATTTTGCTCTGCTCCCGGTTGAAGATCTGGGTGATCTTAATGCCGGACAGGTTTTCCGACAGGTAGGTGTTGATATCGGTGGTGGCATCACTGACATCCCGGTGGACTTTCCGGGAGAATTTCCGGAAGATCACCGTAAACAGCACCAGAAACGGTACAAAGCACAGCACCATCAGCGTCAGCACATAATTGAGTACCAGCATGGCGGCCAGCACACCGACAATGACCATGGAGTTTTTCACCAGCGTTACCAGAATGTTGGTAAACATATAGGAGATGGCGTTGGTATCGTTGGTGACGCGGGTCACCAGCTTGCCAACGGGGATGTTGTTGAGCTGGTTGTGGGACAGGCTTTCAATGTGGGTGAACAGGTCAAGCCGCAGATTAGACAGGATCTTCTGTCCGGTTTTCTGCAGGATCATGGCCTGAAAATAGGTGCAGACCATGCTGACCGCCAGAATACCAGCGTAGACCGCCACGATTTTCAGCAGGTAGGCCAGTTCAAACTCTCCGGAGACTACCTTCTCGATGTGACCTACCAACAGGGGAGATACCACATCATACACGATAGAAACCAGCATGATCCCAAGCACCAGCACAAACTGCATCCGGTAGGGCTTGGCGTAGTGCAGCAGGCGCTTGACGATCTGGCCGTCTTTCATATGCCTGTCAAAGCCAATGGCTTCTTTTTTTCGCTTCAGCGCCCAATAAGCAGCGATAAACAGGGCCGTAAACAGGCCGATCACGCCGCCCATGATCAAAAGGGGCAAATACTCATGCATCTTCGCGGCCCCCTTCCTCTTCCAGCTTCTGCAGGTCCACCATTTTCCGGTAGGCTTCGCAGCTTTCGTACAGCTCGTCATGCTTGCCGCAGGCAGTCAGCGCCCCATCCTCCAGAAACAGGATCTTATCCATCTTCTCGATGGTGGAGATCCGGTGAGCGATCAGAATGGTAGTCTTACCGGCACGGGTCTTGTGCAGGTTTTCCAGAATGGTCTTTTCCGTTTTGGTATCCACAGCGGAAACGGAATCGTCAAGAATCAGAATGGGCGCGTCCTTCATCAGCGCCCGGGCGATGGAAATGCGCTGCTTCTGGCCGCCGGAAACGGTGACGCCCCGTTCGCCCAGAACGGTCTGATAACCGGCGGAAAATTCCCGGATATTCTCATCCACATCGGCTAAGCTGGCAGCCTGTGCAACCGCCTGGGCCTCGGCGGAATCCTCGCTGAAAGCGATATTATTGGCAATGGTTTCGGAAAACAGGAAATTATCCTGCGGTACATAGGCGCAGGCTTCCCGCACAGAGCGGATCTGCAGATCGTTCACGTCCTGTCCGTCCAGAAACACGGTGCCGTCGGGTACATTGTAGGTGCGCAGCAGCAGATCCACCAAGGTGGTCTTGCCGGAGCCGGTCTTACCCACCAGACCCACATTTTCGCCAGCCGAGATGGTGAAAGAGACATTCTTCAATGCGTCATACTCTCCGTCCGGATAGCGGAAGGTCAGGCTTTTATATTCGATCTGGCCCTTTACATGGGAGATGGGCTTGGCATCGGCCCGGTCCACCACATCCAGCGGCGCATCCAGAAGCTGAGAAATCCGCTCAAGGGACGCCTTGCCCCGGCTGGTCATATCGATCAGCTCGGAAACTGCCATAATGGGCCAGACGATTGCTGTAAAATAGCCGATAAATTCCATCATCTGTCCGGCGTTGAACACACCCTTGTACACAAGATACCCGCCGTAGCCCAGAATGATGCAGATTACGCTTTCCACAAACAGGGTAACTAAAATCCGCATCAGCACAGAGGCCTGGGTGTGATCGATGTTGGCTTTCTCGTTTTCTTCATTCAGCTTCCGAAAGGCCATCAGCTCCCTGGCTTCCTTCACAAAGGCTTTGATCACCGCAATACCGGAGAAGCTCTCCTGTGAGAAGTCGGACATCCGGGAAAATGCCTCCTGCCGGATATCCCATTTTTTCATCATGTACCGGCCCACCACCGTGGCAGAGGCCAGCAGCAGTGCCATGGGGATCAGAGAAAGCAATGTCAGCCACTTGTCCATGGCCCACATTTTGGCGATGGCCAGCACACCCAGCAGTAAAGCATCGAAGAACATCATAACGCCCCAGCCGAAGCACTCCTGCACCGTATCCAGATCGTTAGTAAACAAACTCATCAGATTGCCCACTTTATTGACCTGATAATACTGGCGGGAAAGGTCCTTGGCGTGGTCGAACATCTGCTCCCGCAGGCCGGTCTCCACCTTGATAGCCGTACCAAAGAAAAAGACTCGCCACAAAAACCGCCCCAGCACCATGCAAAGAATGATACCCACCATGGGCAGGCAGACCGTATCCAACAAAAAATCCATATTAAAAGGAATTTGCTCACCGTTTATGAGAACAACGCCCTCATTTACGCCGTTAATGACCAGCTGATACAGATAGGGGATCCGCAGCTGTAAAAAGTCCACCGCCACCAGCGCAGCAAGGCCCAACAGCAAGGCCCAGGCGTAGCGCAGATAATAGCGGTTGATGTATTTTCCGAATATCAAAAGCTGTCCCTCCTTTTGAAGAACACAGGTTGCGTGCAAATTGCAGTTTGCGGGATATATTAGCGGATCTTTTTGCCGTCCAGAATTGCTTCCACCAGCTTGTCACCGTGGTAGCGCAGGGTCAGCAAAAAAAAGGGTGCGTCCTGCCACAGCAGGTCTAAAAATATCTGGTCGCCCTCCCATTTGGGCAGGCTGTCCAGAAAGTCCCGGCTGACCCATTGCAGATCACCCTCGTCGCAGGTTTTTAGCTCCCCTTCAAAGCCGTCGGCGGTGAACAGGTACATATATTCCCCTTCACAGGCATCGTTTAAAAAGGTCACAATGCCCCGGCATTTCCATGCGGTCAGCGTCAGTCCCGTTTCCTCCTTCGCTTCTCGCAGCAGGCAGGCATCCGGCGATTCCTCCGGCTCGAATTTGCCGCCGATGCCGATCCATTTATCCCTGTTGATGTCGTTTTTCTTTTTAACCCGGTGGAGCATCAGCACATCATTTCCCCGGGTAATATAGCAAAGCGTAGTATTGAACATATGGCACCTCTCCTTCCCTGCATTATACAAAAATTTCAGCAAAAAAGCAACCGCAGTACGGAATCCGTACTGCGGTTTATCAAAAATCACATAGTAAACTGTACCACACAGAAGGCTGCGTAAATGCCCAGCAGCACAATACCCTGCCAGCGGTGCAGCTTTTTGGTCAGCAGCGCAGGCACAGTCAGCAGCAGCATTACACCAAACATCACCGGAATGTCCATCACAAGGGAGGCGTTCATGCCGCCGATGGTGCTTTCGGCAGGCACTTCAAAGGGAGACAGCGTAATGGAAACACCGGAAACCAGCACCAGATTGAACAGATTGGCACCGATCACGTTGCCCAGCGACAGGGCGCCATGCCCTTTGATCAGGGAAGTGATGGCTGTGACCAGCTCCGGCAGGGACGTACCCAGTGCCACAAAGGTCAAAGCAATGACAGATTCGGGAACGCCCAATTCTTTCGCAATCAGCGTGCCGTTGTCCACCAGCAGATCCGCGCCCACCGCGATCACCGCTGCGCCAATGACCAGAAGTACCAATTCCTTCACGATGGAGGATTTTTCCTGTTCCTCCTCCGCTTCCCCGGAAGAAGGATTCTTCAGTCCCTGCCGGATGGTCACGATCATATACACAAGGAAGATTGCCAGCAGGATCAGGCCCAGCCACCAGTGGAAGTAGCCGATCAGATAAGCAGTTACGGAATAAATCACTGCGGCAGCAAAGAAGAACGCCACCGGCAGAATCAGCGCCTTGCGTTCCACCTTGCCGGGCCGGATGGCCACGGTGATGGCGGCAATCAGAGATGTATTGCAGATAATGGAGCCGATGGCGTTGCCATAGGCGATAGCACCCTGTCCGTTCAGCGCGCCGGTGGCGGAAACCATCACCTCCGGCAGCGTGGTGCCGATGGAAACGACTGTAGCACCTACGATAATTTCGGGAATCCGGAACCGGCGGGCAATGCCGGTGGCTCCGTCCACAAACCAGTCACCGCCTTTGATCAACAGGCAAAGGCCCACAATAAACAGCAAAATAGGGATCAGCATAGGATTCTCCTTCAAAACAGATTGTACATGCTTACATAAAATACCATGCAGCCGGGGAAAAGTCAAAAGAATTTCTGCGCCAGAAAAAACAGTTTTCCTTGCTTTTTTCTTTACAGGCAGTATAATGATTTTGTAAATACTTTCAGGAGGAATATAATTATGGCAAAGAAACCTGTTCTGGTGGTTATGGCAGCCGGTATGGGCAGCCGCTACGGCGGCCTGAAGCAGATCGACCCTGTGGGCAGCCAGGGCGAGGCCATTCTGGACTACTCTCTGTATGATGCCCATGAGGCAGGCTTTGAAACCGCTGTTATTATCATTAAAAAAGCCATCGAGAAGGACTTTATGGAGACTGTGGGCGCACGGCTGCAGAAGTGCCCCATGGAAATCCGATACGCATTTCAGGAGATGGACAAGATCCCCGAAGGCTTCCATATTCCCGCAGACCGCTCCAAGCCCCTGGGCACCAGCCATGCGGTGCTGTGCGCCGCACCTGAGATCGACGGCGCTCCCTTTGCGGTTCTGAATGCGGATGATTACTACGGCAAGGAAGCCTTCCGGGTCATTTATAACTTCCTGTGCAATGCTGCCGATACGGACAAATACAATTACTGCATGGTGGGTTACCGGCTGGGCAACACCGTTACCGACCACGGTTCTGTGGCAAGAGGTGTCTGTGCCACGGACGAAAACGGCAATTTGGCCCAGATCGTGGAGCGTACCAAGATCGAAAAGTATGAGGGCGGTATCCACTTCACAGAGGACGACGGCGCAACGTGGACAGACGTGGACGCGGATACCCCTGTTTCCATGAACATGTGGGGCTTCACCCCCAGCTTCCTGACGGAGCTGCAGAACCGGTTCCCCGGATTCCTGCGGGATGATATGCCGAAGAATCCTGCCAAGGCAGAGTTCCTCCTGCCCAGAACCATTGATCAGATGCTGAAAGAAGGCGTTCTCACGGTAAAGGTGCTGCATACCGGTGACAAGTGGTATGGCGTTACCTACGCCGCCGATAAGCCCAAGGTAGTGGCCGCGCTGAAGGCGCTGACTGATGAGGGCAAGTATCCTGACGGCCTGTGGCGCTAAAATTAAAATAGAATGGGCCTGTTGCTTGGGCACCGCTTCATAAGGAAGTAATGGTTTTGAACGGCCCCTTTTCCGCTTAACTGCATAAAAAATTCGAGAAATGCGTCAGCATTCCGGGAATTTTGTTATTTGTTAATCAAAAAAGTTACCACTTCAAAACTGCGAAGCACCTGAAAAGATTGAGGATTTTCTTGAGA
>JAZNPV010000004.1:0-4564 GCA_045589835.1 Faecousia sp. | reverse complement strand
CCCGGATATCTGCTTCCTCGGCCTTGACACTGTCAAAGTAACGCTTCAGTCGTTCAGCATTCTTTGTCCTTGACAGTGTTCGTCCGTCATACTCAAACAGCTTCACACCGTAGTAGTTTTCCACATAGTGAATGTGCTGCGTAACTCCCGGCTGGGCCATATTCAGCTTCTCCGCCGTTCTGCGGTAGTTCATTTCATCATAGAGGGTCAAAAAGGTCAGCACTCTGTAATCCAGCATAGCGGCCTCCTCATCATCTTGATTTATCGGTCGATAATAAATGATAATTTCATTTTATTGCAATTTGCTGGTATAATCAAGCACGAATGTAAAAATAAGGAGAGGTTCTATGAAGATTATCAAGCTGTTTCCCGGCATTGTGCTGTCGGTAGCGATCGCAGTGCTTGCCTGCTGGCTGGAAAGCCTGCTGCCCATCCATCTGATCGGCTCGGCCGTCATCGCTATGTTCATCGGTATGTTTCTGAATCAATTTGTCCGCAAGACAGATATGCTTGCCTCCGGGCTGAAATTTACTTCCAAGAAGATTTTGAAATTTGCTATCGTTCTGCTGGGTCTGTCTCTGAACATTTCCACCATTCTCCATGTGGGAAAAATGTCGCTTACAGTCATGGTATTCACGCTGCTGACCTGCTTTGGCGGCGGTTACTTTATCGGCAAGGCATTGGGACTCAACTGGAAGCTGAGCAATCTGATTTCCGCCGGTACGGGTATCTGCGGTGGCAGTGCTATCGCAGCCATTGCACCGACCATTGATGCGGACGATAATGATGTGGCCTATGCCATGTCCGCTACCTTCCTGTTCGATATGGCCATGATCGTGCTGTTTCCCATTATGGGCAGAGCCTTGGGCATGACCGACGAAGCCTTTGGCATCTGGGCAGGCACGGCAGTGAATGACACTTCTTCCGTTGTGGCTACCGGTTATGCATTCTCTGAAGGTGCAGGCGACTTTGCCACCATGGTCAAACTGACCCGCACCTTAGCAATCATTCCTACTGTCATCACTTTCGCCTTCATTCAGCTCAATATCAAGCGCAAGGAAGCCCTTGCCAATCAGAAAGACGGCAAGGAGCTGAAAGCGAATTTCTCCATCGTAAAGATCTTCCCCTGGTTCATTCTGGGTTTCCTGGCTATGTCCATTGTGGCAAGCATTTTCCCCATTCCTGCAGCAGTTGTATCCGGCACCAAGAGTGCCAGCAAATTCCTGATGGTCTGTGCATTGGCAGCCATCGGTCTGAATACCTCCTTTGCCAGCATGAAGAAGGCAGGCATCCGCCCCATGATCCACGGCTTTATCATTTCTGCCTTGGTTGTGATTGTCGCTCTGCTGGTAGAAATTGCTATGGGAATCGTATAAACTTTTAGCTGAAAAACACCGTCCTGAAGCATTCGCTGCAGGGCGGTGTTTTTATAAAGGCTTACAAATAATGATATTTGCGTCTTTTGGCAATCACAAAAACAGCACTGATCGCTACAGCGATTGCTTCCGCTGCTACGATGGAGATCCACACGCCATCAATGCCCCAAATCAAAGGCAGCAGCAGAACGGCGGCACACTGGAACACGAAGGTGCGCAGGAACGAAATTACAGCCGAGGTCACACCGTCGTTCAGTGCAGTAAAGAAGCCGGACGCAAAGATCGCATAGCCCATAAAAGCAAAGGACAGTGCGAAAATATAGAAGCCGGAAACGGTCAGATCCATCAGCTGCGCATCATAACCCACAAACACCTTTGCCAGAGGCACCGCCAGTATCTCGGCAGATACAGTCATGGCAATGCCGAAGATGCCCAGCATAATCAGACTCTTCCGCAGAAGGCTCTTCAGCTCGTCATGGTTTTGGGCACCGTCATGGTAGCCAATTACCGGTGCGACACCGATGGAGTAGCCCACATAGGCCGCCGAGAAGATCATACTGACATACATCATCACGCCGTAAGCAGCAACACCATTCTCCCCGGCATATTTGAGAAGCTGGATGTTATAGAGCATACCCACAACACTCATAGCCACATTGCTCATAAATTCGGAAGAACCGTTGATGCAGGCTCTGATGATCGCCTTGCCGTCAAAGCTTGCCTTGCCCAACCGCAGAAGGCTGTTGTTCCTGCGGCCAAAGTAAAACAGAGGCACCACACCGCCGATGACCTGACTCATGGCAGTAGCAACGGCAGCACCGGCCAGCTTGTATTCCATGGGCAGCGAAATCACCAGCACGGCATCCAGGATCATATTGGTCACACCGGATGAGATGGTTACGGCAAAACCCAACTCCGGCTTTTCTGCGGTGATGAAAAAGGTCTGAAAATATACCTGCAGGATATTGAAAGGAAGCGCCAGGAAAATGATTCGGGCATACAGGCAGGCATTTTCCAGCATCTGTCCCTCTGCACCCAAAGCCCTGGCGATGGGGCGGATAAACACAATGCCGATGATCGCCAGAATGATACCCAGAACAAGGGACACATAGGTAAACAAAGAAAAATAGGCATTTGCCTGTTTCTTGTCGCCTACGCCAAAGGTCCGGGCCACAATGGCAGAGCCACCAGTTCCGAAGATAAAGCCCACAGTGGCAAAAATGGTGATCAGCGGCATGATCAGGTTCACGGCCGCAAAGGGTGTTTTGCCGGCAAAATTGGACACGAAGAACCCGTCCACCACCAAATAGATGGAGGTAAAGATCATCATGCCGATGGAGGGAAGAACAAAACGGAGCAGTCGTCCGTAAGAAAAATGGTCAGAAAGCTGTATCTGTTGTTTCATTGCTTCAAGGATCCTCTTTACATTTTCTCGATCTGTACCCGGAAGGAGTCGTTATATTTCTCCAGAAGGCGGAGATACAGATCAATTTCATCGGCTGTCCAATCGCGGAACGCATTGCACTCCGCTTCAAACAGCCGGACCACTGTCCGGTCCATATAGTGCTTACCCTTCTGCGTCAGACAGACCCGCTTTGTTCTGCCCTTGTCCTGCTCCAGATACAGAATGCCGTCGCTTTCCAGCTTTCTAACGGCAGAATTGATCGTCTGTTTGCTGATGCCGCTATCCCGGCAAATATCATATAGCAGGCAGTTATCTCCCTTGTCGTGAATCATATACAGCACAAACATGGCACTATCCGATATACCCAGCTTGAGCGCCGCCTGATGATAGATTGCATCCAGATCGTTGGTCAGGCAGTTGACTCTGTGGATCTTATCCCGGTATTGTTCATTCATGGTGATACCTCCGAGTATGAAATCGTACCCGAATAGTATAGTACGATTTCGTACCAATGTCAATGCTTGAATTTAACAAACAAAACCGCCCCGAAGCAGATAAATTGCTTCAGGGCGGTGTATATTATGGTGTCAGCGTCCACCCATGATCCCCATGGTAGATCATAAGTCTTGTCTGACCGCCATCGATGCAGATGTTCTCGCCGGTGATGAAGCCGGCCTTGTCAGATGCCAGAAACAGTACCATATTGGCAATATCCAGAGGATTGCCCACCCGACCTGCGGGCTGCTGAATGGCATCGGGACCTTCATAAACGGTGTATGCGGTGTCGATCCAGCCGGGGCTAATGGAGTTGACCCGGACTTTTCCGGCAAGAGAAACTGCAAGTGCATGAGTCAGGGCAGAGATTCCACCCTTTGCTGCGGTATAGCTTTCGCTCTGAGGCTGGCTCATCCGGTCACGGGAAGAGGAAATATTGATAATGCTTGCACCTTCCGCAAAATAGGGCGCAAACAGCTTGCTTAAGTAAAAAGGCGCGGTTACACCGATGGCCATGGAGCGCTGGAACTGCTCATAGGTACATTCATTGATCCCGCGGAAACCGGGAGGTGCGTTGTTGACCAGTACGTCAACCTTGCCATATTTTGCGATAACCGCATGGGCAAAATCCTCCAGAGTTTCCTTGTCGGCAATGTCGCCCACATAGTGATTGCCCTCGACACAGTCGATGACGCACACATGAGCACCTTGCTTCTGAAATTCCTCTGCGATGCACTTGCCAATACCACCTGCACCGCCAGTGATGACTATGACTTTATCCCGGAACATGTTAGCCTCCTAATTTTGAGAATAGCATTTCAGTTTTGGGCATTGCTACTTGGGTGTTGATATATACAAAATTAAACTCACCATGGATTTCCATTCCGTCCACCGTAAAGGTTGCCAGATCATCCCGGCTGTTTGCGATTGGCTCATAAGCGAAGGTGATTGCGCCGTTCTTGGCAACTAACTCACAGATCACAGAAAAATTACTGATGGACGAACAGCTTTGAAAGCTATCCAGGGAGTATCCTCTGTCTGCTATCGCTTGCTCCAAAAGCCTGCGGGTACCAGAACCCGGCTCTCGAACTATCAGTTTCTCCTGAAATATGTCTCCCAAAGATACAGTACGATCCGCAAATGGATGGCCCTTACCACAGATGCCCACAAACCGCTCTTTCTTAAACAGGTGATAGGGATACCGCTCCTTGTCGAAAACGCCCTCGATTACGGCAAAATCCATTTCTCCATGGCAAAGAAGGGTGAGAAGATTCTCGGTATTATCGAC
>JAZNPV010000003.1:0-12022 GCA_045589835.1 Faecousia sp. | reverse complement strand
CCCTCCTTGGGGTGCGGGCGTTTTTGCGTGATTTAGATATCCAGATCCATTTTGGCAATGACGGCGGCGCAGCGCTTGCACAGGCCGTTTTCATCGGACTCGGTGGAGTGCATCCAGCAGCGAGGGCACTTCTCGCCCTTGGCCTCGGATACACCGACGGTCAGTTCGGGGAAGTTCACACCGGCAGCAACCTCTGCACCCTCTTCGGGAGCAGCCCAGTCAACGGCGGATACGATGCAGATTTCAGCCAGATTCAGGCCCTTGCAGGCAGCCGCAATGGCTTCGTTGGAAGTTTGCAGAGTCACATGGGCTTCCAGAGCCTTACCGATACGCTTGTCGGCACGAGCCTTTTCCAGAACGCCGTTTACATCCTGACGCAGCTTCATAACAGTTGCCCACTTTTCCATGGTAGCGGCATCCAGAGCATAAGCGCTGAAGCTCTCGGGCATCTGGTTCAGCAGCACGTTCCGGGCGTCATCCTCGGCACGGTGAGGCATGGACTGCCAGATCTCGTCACAGGTGAAGGCCAGAATGGGAGCGAACAGCTTTGCCATGGCATCCAGAATCAGATACAGGGCAGTCTGAGCGCTGCGGCGGCGCTGGCCGGCAGCTTCTTCGCAGTACAGACGATCTTTGATGATATCCAGATAGAAGCTACTGAGCTCCACAACGCAGAAGTCATTCATCATGTGGGTCACATTGTGGAATTCATAACCGTTGTATGCCTTGCGGGCAGCGGCGGTCAGCTCGTCCAGCTTGGTTAGTGCCCACTTATCCAGCTCTTCCAGCTGCTCAGCGGGGATCATGTCCTTATCCGGATCAAAGTCTGACAGATTGCCCAGACAGTAACGGGCGGTGTTACGGAACTTCAGATAGTTCTGGGCGATCTGCTTAAAGATCTCCTTGGAGCAGCGCACGTCTGCGTGATAGTCGGAGGAAGCAGCCCACAGGCGGACGATATCCGCACCGAAGTCCTTGATCAGGTCAGCGGGATCTACACCGTTGCCCAGACTCTTATGCATGGCCCGGCCCTGTCCGTCAACGACCCAGCCGTGGGTCAGTACCTGCTTGAAGGGTGCGCCCTGATCCAGTGCGCCCACGGAGGTCAGCAGGCTGGACTGGAACCAGCCACGGTATTGGTCGGCACCTTCCAGATATACATCTGCGGGCCACAGCTCGGGGGTGTCCTTCATCAGAGAAGCGAAGTGGGTGGAGCCGGAGTCGAACCAGCAGTCTAGCGTATCGGTTTCCTTGTCGAAGGCAGCGCCGCCGCAGTGGGGGCAGGTGAAGTCCTCGGGGATCAGCTCCATGGCTTCCTTCTCAAACCATACGTTGGAGCCGAACTCGTCAAACAGCTTGGAGATCTTTTCGATGGATGCGGGGGTGGAAACAGGCTTGCCACAGTCCTTGCAGTAGAAAACGGGAATGGGCAGACCCCAACGGCGCTGACGGGAGATACACCAGTCGGCACGTTCCCGGATCATGCTGATCATACGGTCCTCGCCCCATGCGGGGAACCACTGTACATTCTCAATGGCCTTCACAGCCTGATCCTTAAAGGATTCTACGCTGCAGAACCACTGGGGAGTGGCCCGGAAAATAACGGGCTTCTTGCAGCGGTCGTGGTGGGGATAGGAGTGAATGATGTTTTCGGAAGCAAACAGGGCACCGCTTTCCTGCATGTCAGCCAGAATGACGGGATTGCTTTCCTCAGTCTTGAGGCCTGCGTACTTGCCGGCGTAGTCGGTGTGGCGGCCATAGTCATCCACAGGCACCACCAGCTCCATGCCGTAGCGCATACAGGTCTGGTAGTCGTCTGCACCGAAGCCGGGGGCAGTGTGGACACAGCCGGTGCCGGAGTCCATAGTAACATATTCCGCATTGACCAGACGGCTGGTCTTATTCAGGAAGGGATGCTTTGCCAGCATGTTCTCAAAGAACTGACCGGGATAGGTAGCCAGCACTTCGTAATTCACAAAACCGCCCATCTTCATGGTTTTTTCCATCAGGGCTTCGGCCATGATATAGCACTCGCCGTTTTCAGCCTTGACCAGCACGTAAGCATCTCTGGGGTGCAGGCAGATGGCCATGTTGCCGGGCAGGGTCCAGATGGTAGTGGTCCAGATCACGAAGTAGGTGTTGGCAAGATCAAAACCTGCCAGCTTGCCCAGATCGTCCTGCATACGGAACTTTACATATACGGAGGTACAGGGATCGTCCTTGTATTCGATGTCAGCCTCTGCCACGGCGGTGGCACAGAAGGGACACCAGGTAACGGGCTTCAGACCCTTGTAGATAAAGCCCTTATCGAACATGCGGCCAAAGACCTTGACTTCCTGTGCTTCGAAATGCTTGTCCATGGTGCGGTAGGGGGCTTCCCAGTCACCAACAACACCCAGTCGCTTAAAGCCGGCCATCTGCTTCTGGATGAAGTCCTCGGCAAAGTCTTCGCAGGCTTTCCGGAACTCGGGAACGGACATGTCCTTGTTCAGCTTTTTCTTGGAGTTTTCAATGGCACGCTCAATGGGCAGACCGTGGTTGTCCCAGCCGGGAACATAGGGGGTGTAGTAGCCCATCATGGCATGGCTGCGGGTGATGAAGTCCTTCAGGGTTTTGTTCAGGGCGTGACCCATGTGGATATAGCCGTTGGAGAAGGGAGGGCCATCATGCAGCACAAAGGGGGGCAGGTCCTTGTTCTTTTCCAGCATCAGCTTGTAAAGTTCCTGCTGATTCCAGCGTTCCAGCATACCCGGCTCCCGGGCAGGCAGACCGGCCTTCATAGGGAACTCGGTCTTAGGGGTGATGATCGTATTCTTGTATTCCATTTGGATTACCTCCATGTTGATGTTACATAAAAACGCCTTTGTCTCCCTGCTAAGAGACAAAGGCGTAATATACCTCTGCGGTACCACTCTTGTTCCGGTTTCCCGGCACTCGTTTGCGCTGTATCGGGCGTACCCGGCACAGCCTACTGCCCGTATCGGGGTTCGGTGTGCTGCTCCAAGGGGATATGAACCGGCTTCGTTTACTGCCTTGCACCTTCCCGGCAGCTCTCTGGAAAACAATCAGGCGGTTCACCTGTCCTTATCATAGCGTAATATATGGTTTTTAACGGTTGGAAGGCTCGTAGTTACGGCCAAACTGCAGATTCGCAAACTTGCTGGTGGTGCTTTCGATGGTGGGATGTCTGGGCTCCGGCGTGGGAGCGGTATCCTCAGTGGTACCCACCAATGCCTGCAGGCTGGCAGAAATCTCGTTGGCCATGGCGTCGGTCTGGTTATCCTGCGACCGGCCTTCTGCCCGGTCGTAATCAAACGCATTGCTGCTTTCGGAAACAGCCGCTGCAGCGGGACGGTTGGCTTCCTTGATGCGGTCCAGCGCTTTCAGACATGCACGGATCTGCTCCTGCAGCTCGTCGATCTTGGCGGTAGCTGCCTTGCGGGCTTCCTCAACACGTGCATTTTCTGCGGCGATCAGGGAGTCTGCGTTCTTTGCGTTTTCTGCGGCAGCAGCATTGGCATCGTTCAGCATTTGCGTACACTTGGCTTCTGCTTCCTTGACCATCATATCGCAGGTCTTCTGAGCGTTCACAATGGCATCCTTCATGCTGGACTCGTTATTGCGGTACTCCTCCAGCTTGCTGACCAGAACCTTCATTTTGCTTTTCAGAAGTGCGTTTTCCTTGTACAGGGTGATGTAGTCCTCAGTCAGGGGCTCCAGAAATTCGTCTACCGACTGCATGTCATAGCCGCCAAATGTGGCGCGGCTAAAGGAGATCTGATCTATCTGTTGCGGTGTAAACATACAGTTTATCCTTTCAAAATATTAGATTAGATGTAGCTTTCAACTTCACCCTGAATATTCTCCAGATCGCCCACTACATCCATGTTGTGGGGGCAGAACAGATAGGTACTCTGGGCAACCTTCTTTACTCTGCCGTCCAGCGCATAAACGCTGCCGGACAGGAAGTCCACCACCCGGCGGGTCAAAGCCTTGTCTACGTTTTCCATGTTCAGGATAACGGCCTTTCTTCTGCGCAGCTCATCGGCGGCCTTGGCGGCATCGTCAAAGGTCTTGGCATGGAACAAAACCACTTCCTGCTTGCCGGAACTCATGTTCAGCACCTGACCGCTGAAGCCGGTGGAAGAAGCAGCGGGAGTGGAAGCTGCGGTGAAATCGGAGCCAGACTCCTGTGCATTGGAAGCGAAAGGGGAAGTGCGGCGGCTGCGGGGGGCAGCTTCCTGAACTTCTTCTTCGTAGTCATCTAATTCTTCATCGTAATCATCGTAATCCTCATCGGAATAAGGCTGGGCAAATTTCTTTACGTTGTCCCAAAAGCTCATGTTTCTATTTCCTCCTAATATGTTCGCGGCTTGCCAGCCGCAAAAAACTTCAAGTATAGTCCCGGGAGCCAAAGATGGCGGTGCCCACGCGGATCATGGTGCTTCCGCAGGCAATGGCATCGGCATAGTCATCGGACATACCCATAGACAATATATCAACGCATATATTATCGTATTTTTTTGCCCTTATGTCAACAGAAAGGTTGTACATTTCTTGAAAAAATTTGTGATTATCTGTCGAATTTTGGCAAATCGGGGGAATTGCCATGAATCCACATACACGAATGTTCGAAAAAGCGGATACTTTTTCCAAAAGCGGCAGAATTTCTTCCTTCAAAAAACCGCTCTTGCTGGCTTCGTTGCCAATGTTGATCTCCAACAGGATATTTTGACAGAGCTGCTGTTTGGCAGCTTCTTTTTGAATTGCCTCCAGAAGCCGGAAAGAATCCACGCTTTGGATCAGATCCACTCTGCCCACTACCTGCCTGACTTTATTGGTCTGCAAATGGCCAATAAAGTGTACCGGCGCACCTGTATATGCGTTTTGGGACAGTTTTTGGGTCAGTTCCTGTACCCGATTCTCACCGCAGCAGTCCACACCGGCGGCGATAGCTTGCTGCACCGCATGGGCATCGTTCATTTTGGTGGCAGCGCAGAGCAGGATATCCTCCGGATTGCGGCCTGCAGCAATGGCGGCCTCTGTCATCTGTGCCCGGATCCGGGCAATGTTTTCAGCGATTGACATATGATAATTCTTCTTTCTATAAAAAGTAGGGGAACTGCAGTAAAGATGCAAATGTTGGGGCCGCCGGGGGCGTCGGCCCCTATAGTTTATCCTTCTGATTGCAGACAGAGTGATAAACTGAAAATAGAAAAAGGCAACGAAGCATTGCTCCGTCGCCCTTTTTGCTATGCAGTCGGTGCTGCGGCTTTCAGAGGCCGAATGGGGGCCAGTGTGGAGATGGCATGCTTGTAGATCATCTGCTGCTTGCCATCTGAAACCAGTACAACCACAAAGTTGTCAAAACCGGTGATGGTCCCCCGGAGCTGGAAGCCGTTCATCAGAAATAAAGTGACAGGGACTCTTTCCCGCCGCACTTCGTTTAAAACGGCATCCTGTAAATTGATTGCTTCGGACATATGTATTCCCTCTTTCTGTTGGTTTGGAGATGCATATATCCTAGCATGATTTACTTGTCAAAATCCGCAAGAATTTGTCGGGCTTTTTTAACAATTTCATCGGTTGTTTCATCGGGAGCCCGGCGCAGCCAATGGATGGCAGAATTTCTGCGGAACCAGGTCAGCTGCCGTTTGGCGTATTTCCTGGAAGATTGCTGCACCTGTGCGGCGGCTTCTGCCACGGTGCAATCGCCTTTTAGGGCGGCAACAAATTCTTTATAGCCGATGGCCTGCATGGCGGTGGCTCGTTCCGGAATGCCCTCCGATAACAGATCCCGGATCTCCTGCAGAAGGCCTTCTTCCAGCATTTTGTCTACCCGGCGGTCAATGCGTTCATAGAGATCTGCCCGGTTTTCGTCTTCCAGAGCGAACCAGAGGGGCGTATACCGGGGCGGGATAGACTGGGTTTTTAAGTTATGGGCGGTAATCGTCTCGCCAGTTTCGTAGTAGACTTCCAGCGCACGGATGATCCGCTTCCTGTCTGCAAGGTGTAGTTTAGCGGCTGCGTCGGGATCAATGCTTTCCAGCAGTGCAAGCATGGATTCCATGCCCTCTGCGTCTGCCTGTGCTTCCAGTTTTTTCCGCATACCGGTGGAGGGGCAGGGGGCAAAGTCATTTCCCCGGATCAAAGCATCCATGTATAGACCGGTTCCGCCTGCGATAATGGCAGTTTTTCTCCGGGAGAGGATATCGTCTACAATAGGGGTGGCCATTTCACAGTACCGGCTGACGGAAAAGTCCTCATAAGGCTCCGCAACGGAGAGCATGTGGTGAGGAATACCCTGCATTTCTTCGGCGGTGGGCTTGGCGGTGCCAATGTTCATGCGCTTGTAGATCTGCATAGAGTCACAGGAAACGACCTCACCGTTCAGAATTTTAGCCAGTTCTACCGCCAAAGCGGTCTTGCCGGAGGCGGTGGGCCCTGCGATGCATATTAAATTGTTCATGGGCGGTAGCCTCCTTTTGAAAAATCATGCCCGCTTGAATTGTTTTTCAAGCTGCTTTTTGCTTAAGGTAATGCAGATGGGTCTGCCGTGGGGGCAATATTTCAGGTCTTCGTTGGCCATGACCTGTGCTGCCAGAGAAAGAAGCTCCTTTTCTGATGTTTTCCAGCCTGCCTTGATGGCGGCCTTACAGGCTACCGTATGGAGCATTTCATCCCGGACGGTGTTTTTATCTTCCCGGCGGCCGTTCAGCAGATCGGCAGCCAGTGCATCGATGGCATCTGCCCCGTCATCGGCACCCAGATCCATAGGAATCTGGCGCAGCAATACCGTATTTTCACCGAACTCATCGATCTCGAAGCCCAGCTCCTCCAAAAGCTGGCGGTTGGCAAGCAGGATAGCGGCACTATCAGCGCTGAGCCGGCAGGTGATGGGTGTCAGAAGCGTCTGGGAACTGATGGCTTCCTGATTTGCTTTCAGCTTTTCAAACAAAATCCGCTCGTGGGCGGCATGCTTGTCGATCAGAAATGCTTCCTCGCCCTGCTCCACCAGTATGTAGCTGCTATACAGCTCGCCCACCATTCGCCACGGAATTTCCTCCGGCATGGGAATGGCCTGCTGCTCCGGTTCCGGCTCGGGTTCCGGCAGAGGGGGGAGCACAGGGGGCTTTTGCGGAAGCTTTACTTCCGGTTTCGGGGTGATGACCGTTTCCTGTAAAGGCAGGCTGGCAGTACGCTCCACCGCGGCTGCGGTGGCAATAGCCGCCTCCTTGCGAGGCTGGGGGGCTTCCTTGATGACGTTGGAGAAGGTCTTATATTCCTCCGCCGTCATGGTACGGAAAAATGTCTCCTGCTTGACAGGTGGCTTGGCCTGCGGCTTTTCTGCAGGCGCTGGGGACGGTGTTTGGTGTTTGAACTGTACCTGCGGCCGGTCCGGGGTCTTGTTCAGCGCACCCAGAACGCCGTAGTGGATACAGTCAAATACAGCTTTCTCATTCAGAAATTTGACCTCGGTTTTTGCCGGATGCACATTCACATCCACTGCATTGGCAGGTAAGGTCAGATGCAGCACACAGGTTGGGAATTTGCCTACCATGATCTGATTGCGGTAGGCTTCCTCAAAGGCGGCCACCAGCAGGCGGGACTTGACTGGTCTGCCGTTGACAAAGAAGGTCTGCAGATTCCGGCTGGGTCTGGAATCTGTAGGCTTGGACACATAGCCGGTAAGACTGTAGCTATCCCAGCGGCTTTCCGTCTTAACCATGCGGCCGCATTCCCGGCCGTAAACGCAGTAAACTGCCGCTTCCAGGCCGCCGGTGCCGGGGGTGGACAGGACTTCCCTGCCATCCCGCAGAAACCGGAAGGCTACCTCCGGATGGGCAAGGGCCTGCATTTGCACCGCAGCGGCTACCTTACCGCCCTCCACGGTGTCGGATTTCATAAATTTCATACGGGCAGGGGTATTGAAAAACAGATCCCGGACGATGATGGTTGTGCCGTCGGGGCAACCTGCCTCGGATTCTTCGGTAATGTTGCCTGCTTCCAGATGCAGGCTGGTGCCGGCTACTGCACCGGCAGTCTTGGTCAGCAGATCGATCCGGCTGACCGACGCGATGGCGGCCAGAGCTTCACCCCGGAAGCCCATAGTGGAAATGGCAGCCAGATCCTCGGCGCTGCGCAGCTTGGAGGTGGCATGGCGCAAAAAGGCCGTGCGGGCATCCTCCACACTCATGCCGCAGCCGTTGTCGGTAACCCGCAGGAAGGTCATACCACCGTCCCGGATCTCTACGGTGACTTGGCTGGCACCGGCATCCACCGCGTTTTCCAGCAGTTCTTTGACCACGCTGGCAGGCCGTTCCACCACCTCACCGGCGGCAATCAGATTGGCAATATGGGGGGATAACTGTATGATTTTAGGCATGAAAATCACCTCATGGCTAAGATGCCGATTTGATTCACAGTCATGTGCATGAGAATTGGTGCCCAGATAGAGTCGGCTCGTTCATAGGCCCAGGCCAGGGCGATGCTGGCCGGTACATACTGCAAAAAGCAAAGGGCCAGTGTAGACCAGTCGCTTGAACCGATATAGCCCAGAATATGCACCACGCTGAAAACCAATGTGGATATAAGATAGGCGGCGATCCGGCTTTTTCTGTGGAGCCCCCGGAAGATCAGTCCCCGGTAAAAGACCTCTTCCACCGACGGCACAAGCAGCACGGTACCGATGGCCATAAGCGTATATTGCTCCTTTGTCATGGCAGAGATATTGGCATCGTTTACGTTTGCAAAATCCGGATCTATGGCAAAAATTAACCGGCTGATGATCACATTTCCCAGATAATACAACAGTAAGCCAAGAAACGATGCGCGCATACAGCGTACCGGTTCAGCCAGCAAAAGCCGGGCGCTTTCCAGAAGATACCGGTGAAACAGTACCGTGACTACCAGAAAATTAAGGGCAAACATTACAAAATTCAGCGCGGCAAGGGTCAGCGGCTGGCCGAAATACTGATTGCCCATCACCAGCAAAGAGGGCAAAAGGAACAGTTGTAAAAACAGATAGATCCAGCCAAAGCAGACTTCGGTCCGGGTCATGGGTATAGATAGTTTCATAGATTATTTATCCAGCATCATTTTGAGTTTGTAAAGCTCGTTCATGGCTTCGATGGGGGTTAGAGTCTCCACGCTGAGGGAGGAAAGGGCCTGACAGATCTGCTGGGAAGTTAGATCCAGCATGCTGATCTGGTCATCTTCTTCAGCGGCAGCGGTTTGCACAGGTGCTTTTGGGTCCTGACTTTCCAGCTCGCACAGGATCTGCCGTGCCCGGGTGATGACGCTGGAGGGAAGGCCTGCAAGCTTTGCCACTTCCACGCCGAAGCTGTCGTCGGTGGCACCGGGGACGATCTTACGCAGGAAGATCATCTTATCGCCACGCTTTTTTACGGCGATATTGTAGTTTTTGACATTGGGAAGTTCATTCTCAATGCAGCTGAGTTCATGGTAATGGGTGGCAAACAGGGTTTTTGCGCCCAGATGCTTGGGGCTGGCAGCGTATTCCAGCACTGCCCGGGCGATGGCCATGCCGTCGTAAGTAGAAGTGCCTCTGCCGATCTCGTCAAGGATCAGCAGGCTCTTGGAGGTGGCGTATTTCAAAATGGAGGCCACTTCCGCCATTTCTACCATGAAGGTGGACTGGCCGGAAGCCAGATCGTCGCTGGCACCGATGCGGGTGAACACCCGGTCCACAATGCCAATCCGGGCAGAGCGGGCAGGCACGAACGAACCCATCTGTGCCATCAGTACGATCAGCGCCACCTGCCGCATGTAGGTAGATTTACCGGCCATGTTGGGGCCTGTGATGATGGACACCTGATTGTCGGCAGCACCCAAATGGGTATCATTGGGGACAAACAGAGAGTCCTTTAATACCTGCTCCACCACCGGATGGCGGCCATCGGTAATGGAGATCTCGCTGCCCAAAGTAATCTCGGGGCGGCAGTAGTTTTGCTGCACAGCCACAGCAGCCAGAGAGCACAGGGCATCAGCAGCGGCCACCGCAGCGGCGGCAGTCTGCACCCGGGCGGCCTGTGCTGCCAGATGCTCCCGCAGCTGGGTAAATAGCTGATATTCCAGCGCGGTCAGCCGCTCCTTGGCTGTCAGCACCTGCTCTTCCAGCTCTTTCAGTTCGGGGGTGATGTAGCGTTCGTTATTGGCAAGGGTCTGCTTGCGGATGTAGTGGGCAGGTACCTGATCCATAAAGGACTTGGAAACTTCAATGTAGTAGCCGAATACCCGGTTGTAGCTGACCTTCAGTGTGCGGATACCGGTCTTTTCCCGCTCCGCAGCTTCAATGGCCAGAATAGTGCCTTCGCCGCCGTTCATAATGTCCCGCAGTCGGTCAGCTTCCGCGTTGGCACCGGGACGGATCAACTTGCCCTCCCGGATGGTAATGGGAGGCACATCCACAAGGGTGTTTTCAATGAGATCGGCGCAGTCTCCCAGCGGATCAATGGCCTGCTCCAGCTTTTGCAGCAGGGGAGCATCCAAGCTTTGCAGCTGCCGCTTGATTTCTGGCAGAGCCCGCAGACCTTGGGCAAGACCCAGAAGATCCCGGCCATTGACGGTACCGGTAACCACACGGGTCATGACACGCTCCAAGTCGGTAACGCTTTTTAATGCCTCCTGCAGTTCACCGCGGCAGACGGTGGAATTTACCAGTTCCTCCACAGCAGTCTGCCGGCGGCTGATCTGGGTAGGATCCAGCAGGGGCTTTTCCAGCCAGCTGCGCAGCATACGGCTGCCCATGGCGGTGCGGGTCTTATCCAGCACCCACAAAAGCGTACCCTTTTTCTCCTTGCTGCGGAGCGTTTCCGTCAGTTCCAGATTCCGTCTCGCATCCAGATCCAGCTCCATAAACCGGCCGGTGGTATAGTATTGCAGCTTGCGTATATGGGCCAGATCATTCTTTTGTAAAGTTAGCAAAGTCTGCAAGAGTGTTCCACTGGCGATGATGGCCTCGGGAAGTCCGGTCAGACCCAGAGCTGCCAAGGATTCCCCAAAGTGACGCTCCAAAACTTCCTCTGCCTGTGTTCTGTTAAATTGATCTTCTTTTCCTTCGTCCACACAGCAGCTTAACCGGTGGAACAGGGCCTCCTCCAAAATACTCTCCCGGCAGGCGCTGCCAAAACGGATCACCTCGGAGGGGGCAAAACGGCCTAGTTCGGAGGCTGCCGCAGCGCTGTCGGCACAGACGGTAGCGAAGAAAGCACCGGTGGAAATATCGCAGAAAGCAAGACCGATCCGGCCACCGTCAGCGTACAGGCAGCCGATGTAGTTATTCTTGGTTTCGTCCAGCATGCAGCTTTCCGTGACGGTGCCGGGAGTGACGATGCGGGTGATATCCCGCTCCACGATGCCCTTTGCCTGTGCGGGATCTTCCATCTGCTCACAGATGGCCACCTTATAGCCCTTGGCTACCAGACGGGCGATGTAAGCATCTACGCTGTGATAGGGCACGCCGCACATGGGGGTCTGCTCTTCCTTAGGCTTGTTCCGGTCACGGGTGGTCAGGGTCAGATCCAGTTCTTTGGCGGCCAGCTTGGCATCGTCATCGAACATTTCATAGAAGTCGCCCAGACGGAAAAACAGGATGCAGTCCTGATTGCGCTCTTTGATCTGAAAATACTGCCGCCGCATGGGGGTCATTTCGGTTGTGGGTGCAGCCATAGGCCTAACCTCCTTCTGTAGTAAGTTATTGCAGTTTGCCGGTGAGGCTCCATGTGGTGGAGCCGGTGATGGTAACAGGAACGAAACTGCCAACGAGGGAAGGATCGCCCTCCAGCCGAACCAGTCGGCCGCCCTCTGTACGGGCAGTCAGCAGCTCCTTGTCGGTGCCGTCCACCAGACAGAGCATGGTTTTTCCTGTGTAGGTGCTGTGGATCTCCTCGGAGATGGCGTTCTGCACAGCACAGAGCTGGTCAAACCGGCGGATCTTTTCTTCCTTGGGGGTGGGGTCTTCCATGGGGGCGGCAGGAGTGCCGGCTCTGGGGAAGTCGGG
>JAZNPV010000002.1:0-4936 GCA_045589835.1 Faecousia sp. | reverse complement strand
CCTGTTGGCTTTCATAACCGCAGATAAAGGCAACTTCAATGATTGGTCTATCTGAAAATACCAAAAGTTTTGCGGCTTCGGTCAACTGACGGCGTTGCACATAATCATGAATTGTCATGCCTACTGTGCTGGTGAACATACGGTGCAAGTGATACTTAGAATAATGAACTGCTTGCGAAACCTGTTCCAGATCTATCTTCCCGTCAAGATGTGTTTCAATATAGTCAATGACAGTTTCAATGCTTACTACATGATCTTTCATGGCTTGCTCCCTCTTTTCTGTGGAGGTATTGTAGCAGAGAAAATCCGTGTTTGTTTCATATTTCTTGCTATATTAAAAAACTAGTTAACAGGACATAGCTTTCATCAACACAACCTTATTTTTTCCGTTAGCCGCTGTAATCAATAAAGGCCTGGGTTTTAGACCAATATTTGATTCCCCAGTTTTCAAAATTCCATTCATCCATATAGGTATTGCATTCGTAGTCAATATAATAGATCTGATCATTGCATACAATAAAATTCGTAGGGAAATAATCGATATTCAATCCCGCAGAATACACAGTCTGAGCCATTTCCTGCATCTGCCAGATATACAGTTCCTTCATGGCATCCTGCTTTACCAGATCATATATGGTTGGTCCATCAATGTATTCTTTTACAATTCGTTCGTTGGGAATATCAATATCAAGCATTCTTGGCATTCTGATGCCGGTTTGCAGCAGGGTGTGGTAATCATTTCTTTCTGCTTCGATCTTATTGCCAAAGCTATAGTAGTCACAAGGCTCGTGATGGATCTGCTTGAGCACATAGAGTTTTCCCTCCCGCTGTGCCAAATATGAATATCCACCTTTTCCGTGGCCAAGCAACTTAATAATTCTATATTCTGTTTCATTGACAGACAAGACATTTTCCATGGCAATACTCCAATTATTCAAATTTTGGATAATTGTTACGGGTACATCATAGTAAACCAATATCTCATTGATTTCTTTCTGACAGTTGGATTCAATCCGGAACTCTGCGCCTATTCAACTCCCGTTCTGATAATGCGACCCTCCTCTATAGCGGCAATTGTGGCAATAATACAAACGGCTATGCCACTATACTTTATTTCCACCAATGGTAGTATAACCTCCTGCTTATAGTTTTCTGATTGGGAAATACATATAGCTGGTTCCGGTCTGGGGGCAGGTAAAGTCGTGGACAGCTCCGGCTAAGGTCATGCTATGCTCCTCAAGGTAGGTGATCATTTCCGGAAACACAGTATCGTGATCACACACCACACGCAGGTACTCAAAACCGGGAATGACCCATTTCGTCCAGCCCTCCGGCGGTTGGGCATCATCGGTACATTCGATTCCTGCCAGATAAAGCCCCTTGCTAAAGCCGTCCTCCCAGGGCCGGAAAGACCGGGAGAAATCCGTCATAGCACCCCAGATGCCTGCGAGATTTCCGTTTTCATCTTTCTTTGCCAGGTGTGCAACCTCTGCAAAATGAGAATTGGCATCTGCCCAAAGACGTTGGACAAAACCGGGACCAGCTTCTGTAGAACCCTCTTTGCCAATTACGGCAAAGGATTTTTTGATGCAGCTTTCAATTTTCATTTGCTATCCCTCCTGAAAGGCTTTCGTATATTCCGGCAGCAGATATTTCCAAATAACAACACCGTGGAAAATTCCAATCACCGCAAATACGATTCTTGCCGCAATCTCCGGAAACAGTAGCTTGATACCATTCATATCCCCGCCGCCGAAGAAACCGCACAGAACACTCAAGTACAGCGGATCAATGAGTAAAATCGCAAGGCTCACATACCACATAACAGATTTGAACACCTTGGATTTTACTTTGCAGATCTTATTTGCAAAAGCGATCAGCAGCCAGCCGAAAACCAATGTAGAAACAGCACCAGCCAGACAGAAGATGCCCAACTGCATATCTGTCATTCGATCTGTGTACGCATCGATCTGCATACCCAGGCCCATGAAGTTGATTCCCTTGAACACACCATAATAAAGGGCAGTCAGCAAATGCGCACCTTCATGGACAATGTAATAAGCAAGAACGGCGGCGAAAATGCTGACGTACTGCCGCATGCGTTTACTCATAATCCCAGTTCCTCCAGCGTTGGCTGCTTTTCCGCAAGCCGGTAAGCTTTTCCGTCCCGGCTGCGGTCAAGAAAACGGTAGTCATACAATTCCCGGCGCAATGTTGCAGGATCGGCAAAGGTATGCCAGTCCAACAGAATATCGTTGATCTCCCGTTCCGAGAAATCGGCATCCGCCGGAATCTTCTGGGCCAGATACAGCAGGGCAAAGAGCTTCATTTTTCGCTTTGCGGGAAATGCGGTCAGCTTTCCCTCTGCATCCAGAAAATTGCGTAAAATATGCGTCAGTTCCATTATTTGCTCCTCTTTCGCACGATCATGCCCACGAAATTGGTACAGGGTTTGATAATGGTTTCCCAGAACACTGCATCGGCCTTGGCGAATTCATTCTCCGTAGCCAGCCAGTCCAGCCAGGCGGCCTCAAAGCAACGCAGTTCCGTCACTTCCACAAATTCCATATCAGGGTGATTTCCCAGAATCATGCGCCACTGGCGAGGGCTGCGGAACATATAGGCTTCTTCTCCCAGCCAGGGGGACAGCATCTTTTCCGTCTGCGTATCGAATTCCTCTCGAATTCCGGGAACGCCGAACAGTGCCACACCACCGGGCTTCAGAAACGGTAGGATCTTCTGCTGAAAATATCCTTCCTTACCCGCAAAATAATGGTAGGAATCAATGCTGACAACGGCATCGAAGCGCTCCGGTGCAAAACGCAGGTTGTCCGCGTTTCCATGCACTGGGGTGATCCTGTCGCCCACGCCCCATGCGGCAAACCTGGCTGCGTTGTCCTCGCTGCTGATCCAAAGATCATTGGCAAGTACTTTCGCCCCGGTTTCCGCGCACAGGGCAAAGCTGGTCAGTCCAGTGCCGCAGCCTAAGTCCAGAATCAGACTGTCGGCATTCAGGGGACAGAGGTTCTTTTCCAGCAATTCCTGCAAAACCCGCAGGCTGTTGGGACCCATCAAGTAGTCTTTCGTCCAGTAAGGACGGTATTTTTCCAATTCCATATTCTTTCCTCCGTTTAGCTCTCGCTCCATGCGGAACTGAAGCCGCCTTCATAGTTTCCGGTTATGATGATTTCATAGACATTACCGTATGCTGCGTCCAGGCTTAAGACTTCGCCGCAGGGATACTCCTTCCCCGCACCATCAACCACAAATACTTCGATATGAAATTCAGAAAGATCTGCACCCTCCGGGAAATCTGCGGAGATGAAATCCTTCACCAGCACATCCCCGGAACGGATGGCACTTCCATCGGCATTACGGGCGTATCCGCCGCCTATGGGTTTTTCACCAATGTAATACTCGTGATGCACCTTGTAGATTTCGCAGTCACATTCATTGCGTAATCCGATCAGAAAGGTGCTTTCGTTTGCTTCGATTTTTACACCGTCGGAGCAGCCGGATAAAAGCAGAACTGCCAACACGATAGCCAAGATTCGTTTCATACTGATTTCATCTCCAAACCATTTTCATCATACCGGCTCCATCCCAATCGTTTGGCCGTTGCTCAAAACCAAATTTCTCATAAAAGGATTCTCTTCCTTTGGAGCTGATCAGTTCCAGACTTACGGCCCAGCCAGGTTGTAACTGTTCCTTAACCCAGCATTCCATGGCATTCATCAGCAGCTGTCCAATGCCCTTTCCTTGGTATTCCGGGCGCACCGCAAAATCCTTGATGTAGAAGGACATACCGCCGTCACCGATCAGCCGTGCCATACCAACTGGGGTATCGCCGTCACAGGCGCAGAAGGTAGCCAAGCTGCCTTCCAATGCTTTTTCAATCTGATCCATCCCCGGCGCGTCCCAACCAACACTGCGGTAAAGCTGCAGAAATAAGTCCGGACTTAATGTGTTTATCTGAATTGTCATGAGGATTCTCCAAATTCAATGTCATACCGTGTTCCATCCGCAAACAGCACACCATCTGTCAGCCTGATCTTCAGCAGGCAGGTGTTGGGGTCTGCTTCGTTGGTGTGGCCGTTACCGTACCATGCGGCGAATGCGGCACGGAGAATATCCATAACCGCCTTGTTTTCGGGCAGCAGCACATGACCCAGGTTTTCACCGATGCCATGGGCGGTGAACCACTCGCCGGAGATGGCTACTGTGGGATTCTTTGCGATTTGCTGCATCTTTCCCGACAGGCTGTAAGTCACTACATAAAAAGCACCGTCAATATACACCGCGTCCACCGTGCGGACATGGGGGATGCAATCCTCTACGGTGGCCAAGGCGATCAAGGAATCCTTGCCGAATCGTCCCGCTAAAATTTGGTCAGTTTGCGTGTTATGTTTCATGTTGTTCCTCCCATTCTGTTCGTTGAATAGCAAAAACATGGGTATAGATGTTGTCGGGGTCTTCGTATTCCTCAATAAATCTCATACCGTTTTTTATAGCGGTCTTCTGCGAGGGGATATTAGTGTATTTCATATAGGAATACACCGCAGGAAAATCGTAATTTTCAAAGGCATACCGGATGCAGGCGGCAGCGGCTTCCGAGGCATAACCCTTGCGTTGATGATCAGCCCGGATATGGTAGCCAATTTCCGGAAGCCACTGTCCATGGATATTCTGCATGGTAATGCCGCAGTCGCCGATCATTTCCCCGTTCTCCTTCAGCACTACCGCCCACAGTCCGAAGCCGTCTTTCCGGTAGCGGTCCATATTCCGGGTGATCCAGTTCCGGACTCGAACTTCGTCAAAGGTATAGGGATAATGCTCCATAATGTCTGAATCCGCAAGCACAGCATATAAAGCATCGTAATCGTTTTGATCCATTTTCCGCAGGATCAGGCGTTCCGTTTCTAAAATCATAGGTTAC
>JAZNPV010000001.1:0-39260 GCA_045589835.1 Faecousia sp. | reverse complement strand
ATTACTTCCTGGGTGGCCGGCAAATGGGCCCCTGGGTATCTGCCCTCTCTGCCGGCTCTTCTGATATGAGCGCATGGGTATTGATGGGTCTTCCCGCCTCCATCTATGCCGCCGGCATTGGACAGGTATGGATCGCCATTGGCCTTGCTATCGGTTATACTCTCAGCTGGCTGATTGAAGCACCCCGGCTTCGAAAATATTCCATTGCAGCCGGTGACTCCATCACTATTCCCCAGTACTTAACAAACCGTTTCCTCTCCAGTAACCGCGCCTTGCAGGTGATCAGTGCCGTGATTTTCCTGATTGCATATACGGTCTATGCCGCATCCAGCATCAAGGCCTGCGGCACACTGTTCAGCACCGTAATCGACATGGACCCCACTGCAGCGATGTATCTTGCAGCTGCCATCATTATCTGCTACACCTTCCTGGGTGGTTTCTCTGCCGTATGCTGGACGGACTTCTTCCAGGGTCTGCTGATGCTGGGTGCACTGCTGATCGCCCCTATTTTCGCCCTGGGCATTATCCATGCCGGCGAAGGTGTGGGTTCTATGGACGCACTGCCCGACAACTACTGGAACCTGTTTACCAACTGGAAAGATGTCGTATCCGGTCTGGGTTGGGGTTTGGGTTACTTTGGTATGCCCCACATTATTATCCGCTTTATGTCCTTGCGTTCTGACAAGGATTTGAAAAAGAGCGCCAAGGTCGGCATCACCTGGACACTTTTGATCCTTGTTTTCTCTGTAGCCTCCGGTGTGATCGGTCATCTTTTATTGGGCCAGATTTCTGACAGCTCCACTGTGTTCATCACTATGGTGCGCAAGATTTTCCCCGCTCTCATCAGCGGCATTCTGCTGTCTGCCATTCTGGCTGCTGCTATGTCCACCGCTGATTCTCAGCTGCTGGCATCCGCTTCCGCCTTTGCCAGCGATGTCTATAAGCCCGTGATCCGCAAAGACAAAGCTTCTGACAAGGAGATGCTGTGGGCAGGCCGAATTGTGGTTTTGGTGATTTCTGTTATTGCGGTTCTCATCGCCTCCAACCCCAACTCCGGCACGATTATGGGTCTTGTGGAAAACGCCTGGGGTGTTTTCGGTGCAGCCTTTGGCCCTGTAATCATGCTCAGCCTGTTCTGGCGCAGATTTAACTTTGCCGGTGCTGTGGCAGGTATTATTACCGGTGCTGCAGTGGATATTGCGTGGCTGATCTTTTTAAAGGATCTGGGCATCTATGAAATTATCCCCGGCTTCGTGACAGGTCTTATTGTCAGTGTAGTGGTTTCTCTGCTGACAAAAGCACCCGCAGATGAGGTCACTGCCATCTTTGATCGGGTAGCTTCCAAGGAAGATCTCTAACTCTTACAGTCAAAACCTCCGGCTAAGCCGGAGGCTTGATTAAGCCCTAGAAGGGCATTTTACAGACTATTGCCCCTAAAGGGGCCCCGAATGGTTTGCCGACCGCATTCCTTTCTCGGGCCGCCCCTTAAGGGGCTTTTTCTATGCCTACTTGTTCTCGCGACCCGTGAACGGGTCAACAAATTCCTTTAGACCTATCTGATCTGCTATCTGGTCCTCTTGTAATTGGTTGCGGATATAATCTTGTACTTGCTTTTTATTTCTGCCTACCGTATCCACATAATACCCCCTTGCCCAGAAATGTCTGTTGCCATACTTGTACTTGAGGTTTGCGTGCCTATCGAATATCATCAGGCTACTCTTTCCCTTAAGAAATCCCATTATCTGCGATACACTATACTTAGGCGGGATACTTATAAGCATTTGGATATGGTCTGGGCACGCCTCTGCTTCGATAATCTCTACACCTTTCTGTTGGCATAGCTGCCGCAGTATCTTTCCTATATCTGCTTTAATCGCTCCGTATATTTCTAACCTGCGATATTTTGGTGCGAACACTACATGGTATTGACATCTCCATGTAGTATGGTCTAAACTATTTATGTCTTTTTCTTTCACGATGAAGACCTCCTCATTATGGTAGTTGTGTGGTCGGCAAACCACTTCTACTATAATGGGGAGCTTTTTTCTTGTCTACTTTACTTCTCGCTATAAGCTATTTTTTGTCTCCCGGCAGAGCCGGGCGTTGCCTTTGGTCCTACCAACGCAAAAAGGTCTATCGATCCTGTTTGGAACGATAGACCTTTTATCATGCCTTGGGATGACATTTTTCATAAACAGACTTCAGTTTTTGATTGATCATTTGCGTATATACTTGCGTAGAAGAAATATCGCAATGACCCATCAATTCTTGCAAGGAGCCAAGATCTGCACCATTTTCAAGCAGATGAACAGCAAAACTATGCCGCAGCGTATGGGGTGTAATCTCCTTTTCAATATGCGCCGTTGTCTGATAGTGCTTCAATATCTTCCAGAAACCCTGTCGGCTCATTCTGACACCGTTGATGTTTACAAAAAGCGCCCGTTCATCAGTAGACGCAATCATGGAATCCCGAATTTCACGCAAATAAACAGATAATGCCCGCAAGGCCGCAGGATACAAAGGAATGGCACGCGATTTTTTTGCACTGCTGCACTTAATAATGCCCAGCTCCAAATTTACATTATCCACATCCAAATCGATCAGTTCGCTGACACGCATTCCGGTAGCGTACATAACCTCCAGCATAGCCTTATCACGATATCCCTTAGCGTCCACACATACAGGCTGTGAAAGAAGTAATTCGATTTCCCTGCTGTTTAAGATCTGCGGAAGCTTTTTTTCACCCCGTTCGATATGGATATCCGAAACGGGTGTCTTTTCCAAAAATCCAAAGGAAACCAGATAGGCATAGAAATTCTTTAAACTGGCAAGAGATCTGGAAACTGTCGCAACCGATCTGCCATCCTCGCCCAAATACGCAAGATAGTTGGAAATATTCAGTTGTTTCGCATCGATTACTTCCAAATCCTCATTATTACGAAGCCAATCAGAGAACTGACGGATATCGCGCATGTAGGAGGAGATGGTATTGGACGATGCCTGCTTTACCTTTGTCAGGTAGTTTTCATAGGCCTGAATCAAATCCAACATGAAAATGTAAACCTTTCCTCAAATCAATGATCTTATATGTAGAAAGAATGGTGAAATACAGAAAAAATCGATCAGAAATATAATACTGTAGACGCACAAACAAAAAACAGCATCGCGATTTAATGTACGCCTATGCCCATATATAGACCGAATTAAAAACCACAAAAACGGTACAATCGTAAAAGCGTCCGTAAATGAGATTAGCAGATGTATCAACCAGCCGGCAGTGCCGTATAATGCGTAAGCACCAGTTAAACCGTAGCTGAAAACAAAAGCTTTCACAAGCGCAATCACATAAATAAAAGCATTTGGTATCAGACGGCATGCCGCAATATAAACAATCAATAACGAAAAAAGATTTACAACCAATCCAACGATCGACACACGGCTATCAGGCAACGTGCGCATCAAAACAGAATAAGAATCCATGGTTGCCAGAGAATAAGATGCACCGCAACAAAGACCCAAGACCCAACAAAACGCAAGAATAACAACAGATAAACTGCGATTAAACGAACCGAGAAACAAGCGTCTGTACATCATTTGCCAACCTCCCCAAGCACACTTACGAAGATTTTGGAGAAGTAAGAGGCAGACATAATATCACAAACCATTACGACAATAAACATATTGCTTCAATACTATACACCAAAAACAACTAAAACGCAAGCAATTTTGGATAAATTTACTATTTTTGTGAATTATGCTGATTTTTATGTCAACATCATTATGTTAACTAAAAGAACCAACGGCGCGTCACGCTTTACCATTTTAAACTATTTTCTAGATATAGGGGCATTCAAAAACAAGCTAATACTAGATGTAGAAACGCAGCATTTCCTGCACTTTTCTGCAGGTAGGTAAATACCATTTACCTACCTGCAATAATTGTGCATTTTATCTATTATGTATTTTTTTATATTTCTTCTTTCTGGGCTTTGCCATACAAAGTGTACAAGCAAATATGCACCCCAGCACCACAGCAAGCAATGTACTCCAAATATCGGAAATATCCCCCTGAAAGAACAGAATATTTGTTGCGAGCAAAATAAACAAATATATTGCTACGCTAATTCCACCAACCAAAGCCGGCGCTTTTCCAGTTAATTTCATTGCTGCCATCGCCCCCACAAAGATAGCCACAAACTGTGTGCTCAGCGTAAAATAGTGCATTTTCTCGATCCCTGTTTGGCCATCCAACATAAGTAGCGCCGTCCCGCCTGATAAGAGAACGCTCAATCCTATCGACAGCAGTGCGCCTATCGATATTCCCGCAGCTACAGGACTCTTGTTTTTTTGCATATCTACCTCCCCTTTCATTATCAGCATATTCCTTACTTGGCGCAAAAAGAACAGGGGCAGAACCTGTGTCTGCCCCTGCTGAGGATAATATTATTTTGACATTTGTGCTACCATGGCATCAAGCAGTTCACCAGCTGCTTTCCTGTTTTCTCCAACTGCGGTATAGTAGAACTTTACCTTTGGCTCTGTGCCGGAGGGGCGTGCGATCACACTGCCGTTGCTGCCAAGAATAAATTCCAGAACATTAGATTTCGGCAATTCGATCGCTCTCTCCTCCCCTGTTGCAATACATCTATCGATACTTGATCTGTAATCACGCACCGCTGTAACATCAGCACCACCGATGGATGCAGGTACTGATTCGCGGAGATCCGCCATCATCCTCGCCGCCTTGACCATAGCATCAGCTCCGGTCAGTTCAATACTTTGAACATAGGCCAGGTAGTAACCATAAGATTCATAAAGCTCATTCAATGCGTCGACGATGGTTTTCCCCTGTTTTTTCAAGCTGGCAGCCATCTCACAGATCAGGATGGATGCTACAACAGCATCCTTGTCCCGTGCATAGGTGCCCTTTAAATAGCCGCAGCTTTCTTCAAAGCCGAAGATAAACTTATGCTGCTCGTTCTTTTCTTCAAGTTCAAGAATCGCTCCGCCAATGTATTTGAAACCAGTCAGAACAGCCTTCATAGTAACGCCGTAATGTTCGGCGATCTGATCAGCAAGCGGAGAGGAAACAATACTACGAACAGCAATAGCGCCTTCCGGGATAGCGTTATGCGCCGCCAGGGCCTTAAGAATATAGTCAAGCAGCAGGCACCCCAATTCATTTCCGGAGAGTTTTTGATATCCCTCACCGCAGGGCACCGCAATGGCTACACGGTCAGCATCCGGATCAGTACCCAAGATTACATCACAGGGTACATTCTTTGCAACCTTATAGCTTTCATTCAGTGCTGCATCTGTTTCCGGATTCGGATATTCACAGGTCTTAAAGTCTCCATCAGGCTTTTCTTGGCACTCCACGACCGCAATTTTTACGCCCAGTCTCCCCAACACCTCACGCACAGGCTCATTGCCGGTACCGCACAAAGGTGTATAAACAATATTCAGCCCCGCTTCTTTAATCCCTTCAGGCGCCACAGACTGTGCAAGTACTCTTTGGTAATACTTTTCCCAAACATCCTGACCAATATAGGAAATAAGGCCATCGTTCATAAACGATGCAAAATCTTTCTTTTCCGGAATAAAATAAGCAATCTGGTTGATTGTTTTGGTAACAATCGCCGCCGGTTCATCTGTCATCTGACAGCCATCAGGACCGTAGCATTTCACGCCGTTATATGCGCCTGCATTATGACTGGCCGAAATAACAATACCGCAGCCGCAGCCCAATTCACGTACCGCAAACGAAAGCATAGGAGTAGGCGCCAAACGGTCATACAGATACGTGTGAATACCGGCTTCTGCAAACGCAACAGCGCAAACCTCTGCAAAAAGCCGGGAATTATGTCTGGAATCGTAACCGATTGCTGCCTTTTTGGGCAGATTGGTAGACGCAAGCCATGCAGCCATCCCCTGCGCAGCTCTTCGGACTGTATATCTGTTCAAACGGTTGCTGCCAGCACCCATGATCCCGCGCATACCTGCCGTACCAAACTCAAGATCGCCGCCAAAACGTCCCTTCAGTTCTTCTTCATCATCCTTAATGGCATTCAACTCCATTTGGACATCCTCCGGCAAGCCGGCATCACACCAATACGCATATCGCTCCAAATAAGTCATGCAAAATACCTCCGTGTTTAGTTTAAAAAACAGCTCAAAAATATAACTTTGAGCTGTTTAATATTCTATAATATTATATTTCAGAATCGGAAAGCATCACACCGGACTTCTTTTCCTGTGCTTCAATCAGGGACTTGAACTTGGTCCGGGTATCGCGTACATCCTCCAGAGACATAGCAATGGCTTCTTCCGTGCGGCGCAGGGCATCATCCATATAATCGTTGCTGGCCTTGCGCAGCTCAGCCATACGGTTCTGAGTCTGAAGAACCATTTCCTGACACTGACGCTTTGCTTCCTGATAAATTGCTTCTTCGGATACCATCTGATTCGCCTTTTCCTGTGCCTGACGAATGGTCGATTCTGCCTCGCGGCGGGCCTGTCCGATCAGCTCATTGCGGGACTCAACAATCGTCCGTGCCTGCTTTAATTCTACAGGCATATGGGCAATCACTTCATCCAGCATATCCAGCACCTTATCGCGCTCTAAAATGCACTTATCGGCACCAAGGGGTAACGCTCTGGCATCCTGTACCATGTCATACAATGCGGAAATGATATCTTCGATAGTCTGCTCGTTCATTTTCTGTCTCCTCCTTGACGGATATCAGCGATTCGCTGTTTAAATACTGGAATTATTTGTTCCGGCAAGAAATCGGAAAGGTCTACATCATAGTTGCCCAATTCCTTTACCGTGCTGGAACTCAAGTACATATACTGGTGTTCTGCGGTCAGAAACATCGTATCAAGACCGGGATTGATCTTATGGTTAATCAACGCCATTTGGAACTCGTTTTCAAAATCAGATCCCGCGCGCAGCCCCTTAACGATCACGCAACTGCCTTTTTGCTTCGCGTAGGTGGCAAGCAATCCATCGGAAGAGTCCACTTCCACATTAGGTATGTGTCCTACGACGCTGCGGATCATATTGACACGCTCTTCCCGTGTAAATAACGGATGCTTTGTTGAATTGACCATTACGCAAACGATCAAGCGGTCAAATATATTGGCTGCTCTTTCGATGATATTTAAATGGCCGCTTGTCACAGGATCAAAGCTACCCGGATATATGGCTATCTTCATTCAGCATCCTCGTCAAAACTTCGTTCTTTACGGTAGATCGAAAGAAGTGTCTTTCCGTATTTATAGTCTTTTGAGCGCGAAAAACCTGGAAAAGACCACGGAAGATCTTTTCCAACAGGGCGTTCCGTGACTATTATACCACCAGATTGCAAAATGTCAATTTCTGTTATGATTTTTAACGAATTTTCTAAGAAAACTTCTGCATAAGGAGGATCTAACAGGATAATATCAAACTTTTCCCTGCAACTGCGCAGAAACGCCATATAGTCAGATCGAATTACCGCAGCATCTGACTCCATCCGTACTCTTTTTAGATTGTCACGGATCAAGTGGCAGGCTTCCTCCCGTTCATCAACAAATACAGCACAGCTTGCTTCTCTACTTAATGCTTCAATCCCCAACTGTCCCGTACCTGCAAAAAGATCTAACACTTTAGCACCCGGGATATCAAATTGAATTATGCTGAACAAGGCCTCTTTAACCCGGTCTGCAGTTGGCCGTGTAGCCAATCCGTCCGGTGTCTTGAGAACAACACCTCTCGCTTTTCCGGTTATTACTCGCATTCCGCTTCCCCACCCTGTTTATTTTCTTTGAAATACCGATAAACGGCAGCAGCCGCATTCTTCGGGAGATAACGCTCCAACTCAGGAAGCGTTGCGCCTTCAATGGCAGCAAGTGATTTAAACGCTTTTAAAAGCATCTGTTTACGCTTTGGACCGATTCCCGGAATCCGATCTAATTCGGAATACCGCAAACGCTTGCTCCTGAGCTTTCTGTGATAAGTGATGGCAAAGCGATGGGTTTCCTCCTGAATATTGCCAATTAACGAAAATACAGCCTGCTGCGCATCAATACTGATCGTACCGCCTTCCGGGGTCACCAGCGCCCGTGTACGATGCCGGTCGTCCTTCACCATGCCAAACACAGGCAATTCCAAATCGAGTGCAGACAGTGTCTGCCGGGCTGTTAAGGCATGTGTTATACCGCCGTCGATCAGCACCAGATCAGGGCGCTCGTTGAATCCGTCATCTCCATTTATATAGTGTGTAAAACGGCGGTGAATTATCTGCCGCATGGAGGCATAATCATCCTGATTGTCCATATTCGCAAGTTTAAACCGCTTGTATTGGCTTTTTTTCGGTTTGCCGTCAACAAACACCACCATACCGGCTACAATATCTGTACCGGAAATATTAGAAATATCATACGACTCTATGCGATGCAGAGTGTCCATTCCCAGCATTTTTCCCAATTGATTTAAAGATCCAAGGGCTTTCTCTTCTTTGGAGGTAATACGTTCCACCTCCTGTCTAGCGTTTTCATTTGCCAGCTCAACAAGGCGCAGATTATCCCCTCGCTGTGGATTTTTCAGATGGGTACGTTTACTAAACTGTTCTTCTATCAATCGCGCAAACAGGTCCTGGTCTTCGATCTCAAAGGGAAGCAGGACAATTTTCGGAGCAAAACCACGGTTCAAATAATACTGCTTCAACAGGCTCGACACAGCCGCATACGGGTCATCCACTGCATTGAGTATTTCATAATCCTTATCCAGGAGATTTCCGCCGGTGAAATGGAGAACTGTAAAACAAGCCTTTGTCTGGTTTTGCGCAAAGCCGATCACATCAGTATCTGCCAGTGTTCCTGCTGTAACCAATTGCTTTTGCCCCAACGCCTCTACCGCACGCAAACGGTCACGCAATCCGGCAGCCAGTTCAAAATTCAGGTTCTCGGAAGCCGCAAGCATTTCTCCGCGGATTTGATCCGCAACCTGCCGGAAATTCCCAATCAAAAGCTGTCTTGCCTGTTCAGCAGCAGCACGGTATTCCTGCGGATCTTTACCCGGCTGACACCACCCGGAACACTGATTCATGTGATAGTGCAGGCACGGTCTGTCTTTGCCGATATCTTTGGGGAAATTCTTATTACAACCGGGAAGCTTCAATGCGCGGCAGACAGTCTCTAAAACGCTCTGCGTTATTCCTCTGCTGCCATACGGCCCATAATACCCAGCACCATCGTCTGAAACTTTGCCTACCATTGTAATAGAAGGATACTCCTGCCTCATATCCAAGCGTAAATACGGATATCCCTTGTCATCCTTCAGCAGAATATTATATTTAGGCATATACCGCTTTATCAGTGAGCATTCCAGAACAAGGGCCTCAAATTCAGAGGCTGCAACAATCACATCAAAATGATCGATTCTGCTGACCATCAGTCTTGTCTTCGGAGAGTGTGCTGCTGCGTCCTGAAAGTACTGACTTACACGGTTTCTCAATTTCTTTGCTTTACCTACGTAAATAACACAGTCAGCACCATCACGCATTATATATACACCGGGAACAAGGGGAAGCCCGGCCGCCTTTTCTTTTAACTCATGAAAAGTCATACAAAACACCTAAAAAACCACCTCAAAGCAAAATTGCAATGAGGCGGTGTTCAATCAAATATCAATACACGTCTCGCTGAAGAAGCGACTCCAGCGCATTAACAGCTGCCTCTGCATCCACGCCCATTGCGCTGATGGTTACAGTTGCACCGGTAACGATCCCCAAGGACATGATACCCAGCAGGCTTTTGGCGTTCATCTTCCGGTTTGCAGATTCAACCCATATGCTGCTTTCAAATTCATTCGCCTTCTGCACAAAGTATGTAGCTTGTTTATTGTGCAAGCCAGACTCGCACCGAACGACTACTTCCTTATTAAACATGATGTAACACTCCTTCGCGTCGCTGAAAATTAACGGCCATCTTCTATATATGATAACAAATTTGCTGAAAAAGTCAACCGATTTCCAGTAAATTACAAAATCTTACATGTTTAAGGTGCAAAAAACACTTAATTATACTGCAAAGTGACAATCTTTCAAAAATTCATACTAACTCAGCAATGGTTACGCCGTCCTCCCCTTCACCGTAAACACCCAATCTGTATTTTTTAACAAATTTATTTTTTCGCAAAGCCTGCTGTACCGCTGCTCTCAGTGTTCCGGTGCCTTTGCCGTGTATAATCCGTACCGATTGCAGGTTAGAACGCATTGCCTCATCCAGATATCTGTCCAGAACACAGATCGCTTCAATACTATCCATGCCCCGCAGATCAATCTCAGACGCCATGGCGGTCATTTTCATTTCGCGACCGGAATGCGCCGGACGACCAGCCTTCTGTTTATAGGGATTGTCGTTTTCAAGCAGGTATATCTCATCAGCCTTGGCGTTCATCTTCAATATGCCGGCCTGAAGCTGATAGGAGCCATCCTTGTTGATTGCGATCACACTGGCCTTCATCCCCAGTTTTAAAAGCTCGACCGTATCACCCACAAGGACACCACGTGTTGGTTCCGGACGTTTCTTTTCCACCTGACCTGCACGAATCTGCGATTCCGCATCGTTTAACGCCCTGCGCAGTTCAGACTGCCGTTGGTTGATTCCTTGCGTATCCGCGTTTTCAGCTAGCTGCTTTTTAATAGCTTTCAACTCCTCAGCTGCTGCATTTGCAGATCGACGGGCATTGTCAATAATATCCTGCGCTTCTGCTCTTGCCCGCTCCAAGGCCTTCTCCCGCTCAGCTTCCATCTGACGCTTATACTCTTCACTTTGCTGTTTGATTTTTTCCGTTTCACGGCGCAATCTTTCCGCTTCCATACGGGCTGATTCCATTTGCTGCCGCTGATGCTCAAGCTGACTGAGTACATCTTCAAAGTCTTTGTCACTTTGTCCCACCAGATCGGTCGCTTCCTTCAATATATCCTCGGACAGGCCAAGCTTACGGGATATTGCAAAGGCATTTGACTTACCAGGTATGCCGATCAGCAATTTATAGGTTGGCTGCAGTGTTTCCACACTAAACTCACAGGAGGCGTTGATAACGCCTGCCGTACGCATTGCATACAGCTTTAGTTCTGCGTAATGGGTCGTTGCAATCACGCGGCTGCCCATTTTTCTGCAAAATTCGATCAAGGCAATCGCTAAAGCTGCACCTTCTGCAGGGTCAGTGCCGGCACCAAGCTCATCAAACAGCACAAGCGTTCTGTCATCGCACTGCTCTACTATATCAACGATTGTGCGCATATGGCTGGAAAAAGTAGATAAACTCTGCGCAATAGACTGTTCATCCCCAATATCAGCCAGAATTGCATCAAATGTTGACAGGCAGCTGCCGTCAGCGGCTGGAATATGCAGGCCGCACTCTGCCATCAGGGTTAATAATCCGATTGTTTTCAGCGTAACCGTCTTGCCGCCCGTGTTAGGACCGGTGATGATCATGGTGTCAAAATCCGTTCCCAGTCTGAGTGAAATGGGCACAACCGCTTTCGGATCTATCAGCGGATGACGGGCATTACGAAGCTCTACCTTTCCCACATCATTCATAATCGGAGCCCAGGCGCGCATTTGATAAGCAAGCCGAGCCTTGGCAAAAATTACATCCAGCCGTACCAGAAGCCGAAAATCGTCGGTGATTGCTTCCGCATAAGCCGCAGATTCTGCAGACAGTTCTGCAAGAATACGCTCAATCTCTTTCTTTTCCTTAAGCTCCAGCTCTCGAAGTGCATTGTTGGCGTTAACCGCAGACATGGGTTCTATAAAATAGGTTGAGCCGGTAGCGGAAACATCGTGAACAAGTCCGGGGACATCATTCTTACATTCGCTCTTCACCGGAACTACATATCTGCCCTGCCTGATCGTAATAATGGGCTCACGCAAAAGCTTGGAATATGCGGGTGAAGAAATAATTTTTTGCAAGCTGTCCTTAATTTTTCCGCTTTGAATACGGATGTGCCTCCGGATATCAGCCAATTCAGAGCTGGCAGTATCTGCAATTTCATCCTCAGACAATATCGATCCAAATATCTTATCCTCAAGATATTTGTTCGGTGTCAGCATATGAAACAGCGAATCCAGCACAGTAGGGGCTTCATCATCCGCAATATACGACTTGACATTTCTGGCACACCGAAGCACACCACCGATCGCCAATAGCTCAACAGGCTGAAGGACACCTCCCCTGTCGGCCCGCTCTAAGGATGCAGTTACATCCTTTACATCAGAAAAGACCGGATTTCCTTTTCTGGTACACAGATCGGAAGCAGCTGTAGTTTCCGCAAGCATAGCCTGCACCTCTTCCAGATCCGAAGAAGGGTAAATTTTCCGGCAGGCAGTCTTACCTTCTGCACTGCCTGCGCAGGATGCCAGCAAAGACAAAACCTGATCCAGTTCCAGCTTCAGTAAAGATTTTTCATATAATTCAGACATGATGCTCTCCTAAGTATTCAATCACAGCGGTTCCGCCAGAGACTTGTAAAAATCCAAAGCAGAAAAGCCTCGCTCCAGTTGGGTACACAGATAACACTCTGTCACATATGACAGATTATCCATCGTTTCAGCTCCGGCTTGAAAGGAAAACAGTTTTTTGGAGTCACAGGTGCTGATGTAGCGCATGGCATCCAATGTACCGGGGGTTACCGGCATACGAATTCCATCGGAACCGGAGCTGCGGCACATGCTGCATTCCAAATGACCTTGAGAAACATCGAACCTGTCCGGCATCAAATTCCCACATCTGTGGCAACCGGAAAGATCCGGTGTGTAACCGGCAAGGCAGGCGCACCGAAACTCAAAAACTGCCTTCACCTGTTTCTCAGCAAAATTCATTTTCGAAAGTGCAAACAGACAATTCAGCAGCAATGACAACAGCTCAGGTGTGGGGAGGTCCTCTTGGGAGATCATCTCAGCAACCTGCGCAAAGTACGTACCCAAAGAGAGCTTTCCTAAATCCCGGCGCAGTTGCGTAAACAGTTCGATTGCCTGCGCCTCGTTGACAGAGTACATATTGCGGTACTCAAAAAGCGTAAATTCACCATAGGCCAGAAGCTGACAAGGCGCAGTCAAAGGGCTGTTTTTTCTGCGCAGCCCCCGCGCCTTTACTGTTATCTTGCCATGATCCCGGGTAAGCAGTGTGAGCAGCGCGTCTGTATCATTGTAAGCCGTGACCCGAAGCACAAGGCCCTGAATCGTCAAGTACATGTATTTTCTCCATCTTACGTGCGTTATTATAAAGCAAATAAACTTCCGGCGCGCCAGTCTCCAGAAAAAATTCCCAATAATCTTGTGCATTCATCCTCATCCCTCCAGCCATAGGTTTTACCACAGGCAGAAAGGTTAACCATGGAAATTATTCTCTGTACCCGAGATTCTTGACCAGAAAATCGCTGTCCCGCCAGTTTTCTTTTACCTTTACCCAGGTGGTTAAATAGACACGGGTTCCCATAAACTTTTCGCAGTCCGTACGAGCCATTGTGGAAATTTTCTTCAGCATATCGCCATGCTTTCCGATAATAATGCCCTTATGGCTTGCTTTTTCACAGAAAATTGTAGCATCAATGTCAATGATACCATTGTCACGCTCCGAAAACTTCGTGATCTCCACAGCTGTACCGTGGGGCACCTCCCTGTCAAGACACCACAACAGCTTTTCCCGGATAATTTCAGCCATTACCTGCCGTTCAGGCTGATCTGTAGTGGAATCCTCCGGGAACAGGAACGGACTTTCAATTGCGTATTTGGCGCATTCAGCCAATAATTCATGGACACCATCGCCGGTCTTGGCCGAAATGGGAATAATTGCCGAAAAAGATGCTGCCTGAGAATATGCAGCGATTACTTCCAGCAAAACATCCTTTTCCACTGTATCGATCTTATTGATGGCAAGCACAGCAGGACAGTTACTGGCCTTGATTTGCTCTATCAGGCCCTGTTCCTGCGGGCCGATAGACGCTATGGGCTCCACCAGCATGATCGTCATATCAACATCGGCAATGGAACCTTTTGTCACATTGACCATGTAGTCACCCAATTTAGTTCTGGGCTTGTGGAAGCCGGGCGTATCCACGAATACAAACTGAATGTCTTCCTTTGTGACAATACCGCATATGCGGTTGCGGGTTGTCTGAGGCTTATTGGAAACAATTGCAATCTTTTCCCCTACCAGAAAGTTTGTTAATGTGGATTTACCCACGTTAGGCCGTCCGGCAATGGTGATCATAGCAGTCTTGGTAACCATGATGTTCTCCTTCGTATTTCAGTTTCTTTGCATGCGGGAAATGGAAGCGGCAATAATCTCTTCGCGGCCACGCATCTGTGCTTTCTGCTCGCCTTCGTCCAAGTGGTCATATCCCAGCAGATGAAGCATGGAATGAATGGTCAAATATCCCACTTCCCTGCGGGCACTATGACCAAACTCTTTTGACTGGGCGATTGCCCGTTCCAGCGAGATCGCCATGTCACCGAGAGGACACAGGCCGGTTTCCGGATCTATGTAAGTCTCCCATTCTACGGGAGGCTGTCCGGCAGTCAGCTGGAACATTGGAAAACTCAAAACATCCGTTGGTTTATCTATGTTTCTGCTGGCGCTGTTAATTGCACGGATTCCCATATCGTTGGTAACCAGTACATTGATCTCACAGGGAACACTGATTTTCTCAGCGTTAAGGGTTGCTTCAATGCATTTACGGATAATCGACGCGACTGCAAACTGTTGAATCGTAAAGCAGTCGAATGTGATATTGATCTTTACATTCTTCATATCATTTTTTCCTTTGGTAACGGCCCTGCATCTGCTTGACCGGTTTTTGAATCTCTTTTTTCTTATCGGCACGTTCATATGCACTGATGATCTCCTGCACAAGTGCATGGCGAACAACATCCGCTGAAGTGAGTCGGCAAATGGCAATATCCTTGACACCCTCCAGCACGCGGATCGCATCCTTTAAACCGGATGTCTTATCGGAAGGAAGATCGATCTGCGTCACATCGCCGGTAATGACGATCTTGGACCCAAAGCCCAATCGTGTCAGGAACATTTTCATCTGTTCCTTTGTGGTATTCTGCGCTTCATCAAGAATAATAAAGCTGTCATCCAGCGTCCGGCCCCGCATATACGCAAGAGGAGCCACTTCAATGGATCCCCGCTCCTGGTACTTTTGAAATGTTTCAGGCCCAAGCATGTCATACAGCGCGTCATACAAAGGACGCAGGTATGGATCCACCTTATTTTGAAGATCACCCGGCAAAAAACCGAGCCGTTCGCCAGCTTCCACTGCAGGCCGTGTCAGAATGATTCTGTTGACAGTTCGTTCACGAAACGCTGCAACTGCCGCTGCCACAGCCAGATAGGTCTTGCCTGTACCGGCAGGTCCAACACCCAATGTGACTGTGTTCTTAGCAATGGCTTTCATATATTCCTGCTGACCCACGGTCTTAGCCTTGATCGGTTTGCCTTTTGCTGTGATGCAAACAACATCCTTGGCCATCTTGGTTACCAGCGCATCGTTGCCTTCTTTCACAAGTGTGATCAGATACCGCACCCTTTGCTCATCGATCACCTCTCCCTTTGCTGCCAATGAAAGCAATCCCTCCAGCGTTCTTGCCGCCTTATCAACAGCCTCTTCATCGCCTGTGATTTTGAGGTCTGTCCCGCGATTCACAATTGAAACACCAAGTGTTTCTTCAATTCGTCTGATATTTTCATCAAAAGAGCCAAAAACGCTGATCAAATCCTCCACCCGGTCTGCATTTACGATCTTCTCGGCAATTCTCTCCATTTTACTGTAAAATCTCCTCGCTTATTTCTTTTCCTATCATTTCAGTGCAGGCATAACTGCCCAATATCGAGCAGTATCCCTCATCCATTGACAAACTGATATCTGCATTCAGGATTTTTCCGGCAATCATTTGCTCCTGCAAATACGCAGATGCTGCCGATTCTAACCAGGTATAATTGTCTGCCTGGGTTTCTGTGACTGCCTGTACATCATAAACGATCTGCGTTTCCTGTATCAACGCAACCGGCAGTCGAAATCCGCCAGGCAGTGTCAAATATTCTTCCGAATACATTTTAACACAACTTGCATCCGAAATTCCACTATCTTTATACAATTTTATAAGTTTTTTTCCAATCCGCAATGTATACCTTGTTTTTTGATACGATGCATCCCCCCGGATACCTGTTGAAACCGGCGTAACCATTTCGAGTTTGCGTAATGTTTGGGCATAGATCTCCCCTTTTGCCTGTGTTGCTTTGATCGTGAGCCCAACATCCGTATAACCGGAAATCAAGACCTGCCCCTTCCTTACCGCTTGACCGACCTGACATACACCATCACCCTGCAGCACAGTAAAATCCCGAATTATTCCATCACGCAAGGCCACAATATTGGATACGACCGTTTTTTTATCTTGATTAACATCCGTTATGCTTTTCTCTTTTACAGAAATGGTTGCGACGCAGCCGGATGTATTGATACCTGCCCATTGCAATTCCGGGATTGCAGACAGTAACGCATTCTTCATCTTTTCACTGCGCACATGGCGCCTCACAGCGCCAAAACCAATACCACAGGTTTCTGCTTTTTCCAATATAAGCTTTTTTGGAATCGAGGTATTCCCCTCCACCTTTACAAAAAATATTCTACCGGGCAGCATGATTGCCGCCAGCAAAATAATTACCGCACCGATGCAAAGGACCGGTCTGTGTATCAGCTTGCGCAAGGACCAATACAGTCCCTTTTTTTCACATATTCTGATCTTACCGCCACGGCCCTCTATCAGTTTGGCAACATGCGCCAAATCCCGCCGAATAATTTCAGCACCGGCAGTAATATCCCCTTTATATTTTACGTTGCGCAGGACAATTCCGGCCCCATTGATCTCAGAGAGTACTCCGGCAAGATCCGCACATATCATTTCCACATATACCGTACCACGCAATGAACGCCAAATGCCCATGTTTACCTCCCGCGACACAATCGTACGCTTTCAATCATCCCTGTAATGATCAACTGGTCTTTTGACATACATGCCAGATTCAATTTCTGGCCGCAAATATACAGATTTCCGTAATTGACTTTGACGCATATCTCGTTGCACCCGTACTCCTTCACACCATGATGGTTCTCGATTAAAACACGCCTGTCTCCCGCCAGTTCAACCAATGGAAGTTTTGGTAGCGGCTCTGTACCAAGATCCGCTGCATTCATCACTCGTTCCCAAATACTACGGCGTTCCTTCATTGCCCTGCCTCCTTTTTTGGTAGTGTATGAACTGAAAGTGCTGAATTTTACTATACCTGCATAGTTTCAAACAGAGGTGATCAAATTGAAACAGCGAAAGCGATTATGGACAGGCTTGGTTGCGGGTATTACAATGCTGATAATGATTCTGGATGCAAAAACAGCCCTAACAGGGGCACGTGAAGGCATACAGCTATGTATTCAAAGCGTTATTCCCTCCCTGTTCCCCTTTTTAATCCTGTCAAATCTTATAAACAATGCACTGATAGGAACGCGGGCTGCTATTTTCAAGCCGATCAGAAAGCTGTGTGCAATACCGGATGGCGGAGAATCTTTACTGCTTCTTGGTCTTTTGGGCGGTTACCCAATCGGCGCGCAGGCAATCGCATCGGCGTATAGAAGCGGAAAATTATCAAGAACAACCGCTGAGCGTATGCTTGGTTTTTGTAACAATGCAGGCCCGTCCTTTATTTTCGGACTGGTAGGGACACTGTTTACTTCATCAGGCATTGCATGGACAATATGGTTCATACACATGATTTCTGCTCTGGCTGTCGGTGCAATTCTTCCAAATAAAAGGATCGAAAAATGTTCTATCCGCAAGGCTGATCCTGTATCCATAACCAGAGCATTGGAGCAAAGCATTAAAATTATGGCAATAATATGCGCCTGGGTAACCGCCTTTCGTGTCATTATTACGGTATGCAATCGTTGGTTTGTCTGGTTGCTGCCGCAGAATCTGCAGCCGTTATTTATTGGCATTTTGGAATTGACAAACGGTATCACCGCATTGCATGCCATCTCCAGCGAAGGAATCCGGTTTGTTTTGAGTGCATCCATGCTGAGCATCGGCGGGATTTGTGTTGGAATGCAAACACGTGCATTGACAGAGGGATTGGAGTTGTCCGTTTATTTCCCGGGAAAAATCCTGCAATGCATTATCAGTTTTTTCATTGCCAGTATTGTGCAGGTCTTTATCTTCGCCGGCAGCGAGGTAATGCACATTGAAATTACTGTATATATCGCATTACTAGCCTTAATGCTCTTTACGGTTTTGCATCTTTATCGTAAAAAAGATAGTGACAAAACAGCAGCAGTTGTTGTATAATAACTAAGACAAACATAGAAAGGGGTCAAGCTATGCTGTTTAAAAAGAAACACCAACGCTCTTGCGTTTACTGCGCATGGGGTACAAAGGTTGGTGATGAGCAGGTGCTGTGTATAAAAAGAGGTGTTGTATCCGTATATTATGCCTGCCGTAAATTTAAATATGACCCTTGCAAACGCGTACCGGCGAAAGCCAAAGCACTTAATTTTTCCAAGTATAACAACGAAGACTTCACACTCTGACTTTAATATGAACAAAAAAGGAATGCATCCCAAGAGCTGGGATACATTCCTTTTTGATTGGTATAAATGGCAGGGACCATCAATCGACGCTCCCTGCCAGCTTAGCAAATCATATGATATTTGGATTATTTGCTAATCATTTCCAAAAACTGATCTTCGCTTAGAATAGGAATCCCCAATTCACGGGCTTTGCGCTCCTTTGATCCGGCATTTTCACCTACAACCACATAGCTGGTCTTCTTGGAAACGGAACCGGAAGCTTTTCCGCCAAACAGTTCAATCTTTTCGGTGGCTTCCTCCCGGGTAAACTTGCTCAGCGCGCCTGTCAGCACAAAAGTCATGCCTGCAAACCGGGCATCTGTAATGACACGTTTACTTTCGAAGTTCACACCAGCCTCCCGAAGCCGTTGAATCATATGCCGGGATTGGGGCTGACGGAACCAGCTGGCAATAGACGCTGCCGTAACCGCGCCCACATCCGGAATCTGAGTCAATTCTTCTTCCGTTGCATTCATCAGTCCGTCCAGAGAACCAAACGTCCCGGCCAGTACCTTACCTGTTTTTGCACCAACCTGACGAATACCCAAACCGTAAATCAGTCTGCTCACATCCTGCTGCTTGCTGCTATCAATAGCTGCAAGCAGTTTTTTTGCTGCCTGATCCCCTTTTTGCCAAAGACTCTTCATCTCATTCAGAGACAGGTAATAGATATCCGCAGGTGACTTTACCAGTCCCCTTTCAATCAGTTCTTCCACGATAGCCGACCCAAGGCCTTCAATATCCATAGCATCTCTGCTGACGAAATGGGCGATATTTCTTGAAAGCTGGGCAGGACACTCCGCACCGGTACACCGCAGAAATGCGCCCTCATCATCGCGCTGCGTGGGTGCGCCGCAGACAGGACAGGTATCCGGCAGTCTGTAAGGAACAGAACCGCAAGGTCTCTTTGTCATATCAACATCCAGAATCTCCGGAATGATCTCACCGGCTTTTCGGATATGCACCGTGTCGCCAATCCGGATATCACGCTCGGAAATAAAATCCTGATTATGCAAGGTAGCATTGGTAACAGTCGTACCGGCTAAACGCACCGGACGCACTACAGCTTTCGGTGTCAGCACACCGGTTCTGCCAACCTGTACAACAATATCCTCTACAACAGTGGGCTTGATTTCAGGCGGATACTTATAAGCAGCCGCCCAACGGGGGAATTTGGCCGTGCTGCCAAGTTTCTCCCGCAGTGCGATGCTGTTTACCTTTATCACCGCGCCATCAATATCACAATCCAGACTTTCCCGGTTTTCGTTAATGGACAGCACCTGCTCATTGATGCTTGCAATGTCAGAAAAGACAGCACAGGGAATCACTTTAAACTGAAGTTTTCTCAAATACTCCAGAGATGCAGTATGGCTTGTAAAGTCCACACCCTCAGCCAGCTGCACGTTGAAAACAAGGATATCCAAACCTCTGGACGCAGCAATTTTGGGATCCAGCTGCCGCAGAGAACCGGCTGCCGCATTTCTGGGATTTGCAAACAGCGTTTTCCCCTCTGCCTCCTGTCTGGCATTCAGTTTCTCGAAGCTTTTCTTCGGCATATATACCTCACCGCGAACGATCAGCCGCGGCGGTGCATCGACAATGCGCATGGGAATGGAACGGATCGTCTTTAAATTCTCGGTTACATCCTCACCGACAGTGCCGTTGCCCCGGGTCGCACCTCTGACAAACAAGCCGTCCACATATTCAAGCGCAACGGACAAGCCATCAACTTTCGGTTCAACCGTAAATTCAGTATCCGGATGCTCAGCCAATATCTTTTGCAGAAATTCATCCAACTCGTCCAGAGAAAATACATCCTGCAGGCTCATCAGCGGAACCGGGTGATTCACTTTCTCAAATTTACTGAGCGCCTGCCCGCCTACACGCTTTGTAGGGGAATCTGCCTGTGCATAATCAGGGTATTCCTTCTCCAGTTCTTCCAGCTCGCGCAGAAAGCGGTCGTATTCAAAATCGGGCATCAGTGGATCATCCAAAACATAATAGCGGTAATTGGCATCATTCAATATTTGAACTAAGCTCTCCATTCTCTTTATAGCTTCCATTGTATCCTCCGGCTTGCAGAAATGTATCGGGCACCTGCCCAACAATAATCGTTTCGGCCACGACCACCTGACTGGTCACGGTAAAGCTGTCTGTTTTCCCCAGCACCAGTACAGAAACATCCACACTCACTTCCATAATCAGCTGCTGCAGCGTCTGATTGATGCCGGCTTCAGTAAAATTACTGGTAAATGATGCATCAGAATTGCGGATCGACATGATATGAACCGGAATACTCGGTCCCTTACCCGCCAAAAACTCCGGTAAAATCAGACTGCCAATGGGAATTCCGATATCTGATGTATCCAAAGCAAGGATCTCATCATTAATCAGATTCAGGATTGCTGTCTTTAACCGGTTCACTTCGCTCATATTCGTTTTCAGCGCTGTAATTCTGCCTTCAAGATCCTTTTCAAAGTATACAATCCGGTCATAATGAATGTTTCCGTTGTCGATCTGCTTATCAATCGAATCATTGATAAGATCTGATGTAGAATTCATAACTTGCGTTTGGGCCAAAGTGCGGATCGCAGAATGGTATTTGCTTCGAAAGGCCAACAACCCCACCAATGCAGCAACCAAAAGCAAAATTACAAAACGAAGAAAGGACCTGAGCCTGCGGCGCATACAACCACCTCATGGAAGTATATGCAAATGCCCATAACTTATTGCAGCCGTTTCATATGGGCCGATGCGGTCTTCGCCATCAGTTTCTTTGTTCCAATATTATCAAAGGCAATTTCCAGCAGCGCATCGCCCCCCATCTTCACAACAGACAGCACAAGCCCTCGACCAAATGCCGTATGCTGAACCATATCACCTTTGTTCAGTTCCAGATATGCGGTTTTCTGGGTGGCCGTAGGTATGGACGAAAGCTGGGGCTTTGCGGTGTATCCATATGTCTGTGCTACTGTACGGCGTGGCTGGAGACTGTCTGTAGAATAGCTGTACTGGCTCTGATAGGAATGATAACCACCCTTTTTAACAACGATCTCCTCCGGAATCTCCCGCAAGAAACGGGACGGCAGCGAGGCATTGGTGCGTCCGTAAAGCATGCGCTGCTTGGCATGGCTGATAGAGAGGGTCTTCTTTGCTCTGGTAATTGCCACATAGCAAAGTCTTCGCTCCTCCTCCATCTCCTCCATATCCCCTATTGCCCGCATGCCGGGGAACAGGCCGTCTTCAAAGCCCACCAGAAATACATGGGGAAATTCCAATCCCTTTGCTGAGTGCATGGTCATCATTACAACCGCATCATCGCCCTCATTATACTGCTCCAGATCGGTGTATAGGGCAATCTCCTCCAGAAAACCTGCCAGAGTAGGAATCTCCGCATTTTGAATGTAAGCATTAATACTGGATTTTAACTCGCGAATGTTTTCCAGTCTGGTTTTGTTTTCTTCCGTCGGCTTGCTTTCCAGCATTGCAATGTAACCAGTACGAATCATTACTTCCTCATAAAACTCCGAAAGACTGATGCCGGTATCCAGCAGCTGCGCCAGTTCCTCGATCAGCACTGTAAACTGCATCAGTTTTCCTGCCGCCTTTTCCAGCGGTGCGTAGGAATAAGGATCGCTGACCACCTGATACAGTCCGTTGCCCTCCGCAAGCGCGAGGCGCTGGGCAGTCTCAATGGTCTTTGCACCCAAACCTCTGGGCGGATTGTTGATAATCCGCAGGAGCCGCAAGTCATCGGCCCGGTTATTGATCACGCATAAGTAGGAAAGCATGTCCTTCACTTCGGCTCTGTCAAAGAAGCGCATACCGCCAATCACCCGGTACGGAATCGCATTTCGTTTAAATGCAAATTCCAGAGCGTTGGACTGGGCATTGGTACGGTACAGGACAGCGTAGTCTGAAAATCCTTTTCCTTTTGATCCGGAAATGATCTGCCCGGCAACATAGTTTGCCTCTGCGCTTTCATCGGATGCCTCATATACCGTAATGGGATCCCCCTCCATATTGGCTGTCCACAGCCGCTTGCCTTTTCTGCCGATATTGTGGGCGATTACAGCATTGGCAGCGTTCAAAATCGCTTGAGTGGAGCGATAATTTTGTTCCAGACGTATGATTCGCGAACCCCGATACTGTTTTTCGAAGCTCAGAATGTTCTGAATCGTAGCACCACGGAACCGGTAAATACTCTGATCATCGTCACCCACAACGCAGATATTCTCATAACCGCCAGCCAGCATAGATGTCATCAAATACTGCAAATGGTTGGTATCCTGATACTCATCCACCAGCACATAGCGGAATTTTCTTTGATAGTATGTGCGCAGATCCTCATGCTCCTGCAGCAGTTTTACTGTCTGAAAAATAATATCGTCAAAATCAAGCGCATTATTTTCTTTGAGTTTTGCCTGGTACCTTTGGTAGGCTTTTGCCACATGGTAAAGCCGCATATCATTGCTGATCTCAATATGCGAAAGCATATCTTCCGGTGTGACCATCTTATCCTTTTCCCGGCTGATAATGCTTAGCACATATTTTGCAGGAAACGTCTTATCATCCAGCCCCATTTCTTTGATGATTTCCTTCATCAAACGCTCAGAATCGGATGTATCATAAATCGTAAAGCAGCGGCTATATCCAAGCCGTTCAATGTCTCTGCGCAGGATTCTGCAGCAGGCCGAGTGAAAGGTCATAGCCCAAACATCCTGTGCCGCCGTTCCCAGCATTGCCGCCAACCGGTCTTTCAGTTCATTTGCCGCTTTGTTAGTAAAGGTAATGGCGATTACGCTCCATGGAGCAGCAGGATCCAATGCACACAGATAATCAGCCCGATTTCTATCAAAATCGGAAACCGGCTCCTGCAATGCTTCCAGAAACAGTACGTCATCTTCCGTAACCGTATCAGGAACATCACTGCTGTCACTGGCACGGCCAAACCGGATCAAATTGGCGATCCGGTTGATCAGAACAGTGGTCTTTCCGCTTCCTGCACCTGCCAGCAAAAGCAATGGCCCGTCAGTTGTCAACACCGCTTCCCGCTGCATGGAGTTGAGGCTTAGAAACTGCCCCTCAATATAGTGTTTTCTGGCACGCAAAAATCGTTCAATCATTTTTTCCGTCATAGTTGCACCTGTAAACATTTATGATGCAACTATTTTACCGCAATTTGCGCCAAAGGTAAAGTGAAATTTCTACATCAACAGTTCTTTTAACCGCTGCAGCGCTTTCTTTTCGATTCTTGATATCTGAACCTGACTCACATGCATCACCTTTGATATCCTGTCCTGTGTTAAGCCGTGAAAATATCTGAGTCTTATGACCATACTTTCACGCTCCGGCAGCTTATCGATCGCCTGACGCAGGGATATCCGTTCCAAAAGCGTCTCTTCCGACTCTGTATCTGTCAAAACATTCTCAAGCGAAAATCCTTCCTCGCCAGCAGATTGCTGGATCGATTCCACACAGGCCGTTGCGCTTTCCGCGATTGCAATCTCCTCCGGAGTAAAACCGGTCTGTCTTGCAATTTCCATTACGGTCGGCTCACGTCCCAGCGCATGGATCAGCTGATTTCGTTTTATCTTAATTGTTGCAGCACGTTCTTTGATTCCTCTGGAAACTTTAACCGCGCCGTCATCCCGCAGAAAACGTCTGATCTCTCCGGCAATTTTTGGTACTGCATAGGTGGAAAACTGTGTGCCGTAGGTAAGATCAAAGCCGCTTGCCGCCTTCAAAAAGCCCATACATCCAAGCTGATACAGATCATCCAACTCTGTGCCTCTGCCCACAAACCTTCTTGCAATGGACCAGATCAAGCCGGAATTCTCAGTAATCAGCTGTTCCTTTGCCTGCTCATCTCCAGCTTGACAGCGGGCAATCAATTCTTCTGTTGTACTCATTTGCGCCGCTGGATTCTTCTGCGCATATGTACACTTGTTCCCTTGCCGGGTATCGACGTTACATCGAAACTGGTCATAAAGCTTTCCATGATCGTAAAGCCCATGCCGCTGCGGTCTGCACCGCCTGTGGTAAACATCGGCTTTCTTGCCTGTTCCAGATTGACAATCCCCACCCCTTTGTCTTTGACGACAATATCTAAAATGTTATCTTTCAGAATACGGCAGCGCATGGTAATGGTACCCAGTCCATCGGGATAGGCATGGACAATGCAGTTTGTTACTGCTTCTGACACCGCCGTGCGGATATCCCCAAGCTCTTCCATTGTTGGATCCAGCTGGGATGCAAAGCATGCAACCGCAGATCTTGCAAAAGCTTCATTTGCCGATCTGCTGGGGAATTCCAATGTCATATAGTTTTCAAATTTCATAATCTCCCTCCTTGATTTCAATAAGCTTATCGATTCCGGATGTCCGGAACACTTTCTTTGGTTGGTCTTTAAGCGCAGACAAAATCAGTTTTCCATCGATGCGCGTCATGCTTCGCAGTGCATTGATGGCAACTGCAATTCCGGACGAATCCATAAAAGTTACATCCTGAAAATCCAATATACATACCTGTGGGTTATATGCTTCAATTTTACCTGTGATTGCCTGAATATAGTTTTTCGCGCAGTGATGGTCAATTTCTCCGGTCAACGCTACGGTAAGCTTTCCATCCTGTAAAAAACTTGTAAAGTGCATTTTATTACCTCCTTCCAAACTGCAAAAATAGTATAGAAATAAGCGTGTTGTATTTGCAGTCGGAATTCGTTGCATAAAAAAAGAAGTGGCGCACAAACATTACATTTGTGCGTCACTTATGATTGATCTTTAAATTTTCTTCAGTGCTGCTTCACTCTGCTCAAGCTGGGCAATCAGGTCCCTGGCTTTTGCAGCCTTTTCACGTTCTGCATTTACAACAGCTTCCGGTGCCTTTGCGGTAAACTTCTCATTGGAAAGCTTGCCTTCAATACCCGCCAGATTCTTTCTGGCCTTCTCCAGTTCTTTTGCTACGCGTTCCAACTCCTTGCCTACGTCCACAAGCTGTCCCATAGGAATATACAGCTTTGCATCCGCTGTGGTGCAGCATACCATTCCGTCGATATTCTCCGGTTCTGCATCCAGCATTGTGATCTGGTCAGCATAAGCCAAGCGCTGCATGAAACCTTCACCTTCCGTAAATACCTGCGGCTTCTTGCTGAGAATATACAGGGCAGCCTTTTTGGAAGGCGGTACGTTCATCTCCGCTCTGCGGTTACGGATCGCACGGATCGCATTCATAACAGATTCCATCTGATCTTCTTCGGTGGGGAATGCCAAATCGACCCGATAGACAGGCCAGCTTGCGATGATCAGTGCATCACCCTCATGAGGCAGTGTCTGCCAGATTTCCTCGGTAATGAAAGGCATGAAGGGGTGCAGCAAACGCAGAGTTTGATCCAGAACATACACCAGTACCTGCAGGGCAGTCTGCTTCTGTTCGGCATCCTCACTGTACAGTCTTGCCTTTGTCAATTCGATATACCAGTCGCAGTAGGTATCCCACAGGAAGTCGTAAACCTTAGCAACAGCCACACCAAGCTCGTACTTCTCCAGATTCTCGGTAACTTCAGCAACCAGATTATTCAGCTTGGACAAAACCCATTTATCGGCAATGGTCAGCTGATCGGCAGCAGGCAGTTCGTTCTTTGCGTCATCACCCAGATTCATCAGCACATAACGGCTGGCGTTCCAAAGCTTGTTGGCAAAATTACGCATGGCTTCGCAGCGCTCCACATAGAAACGCATGTCATTTCCGGGAGAGTTGCCGGTGACCATATTCATGCGCAGGGCATCGCAGCCGTACTTCTCAATCATCTCCAACGGATCAATGCCGTTGCCAAGGCTCTTGGACATCTTACGACCCTTATCATCACGAACAAGGCCGTGGATCAGTACCGTGTGGAACGGCGTTTTACCGGTATGCTCACAACCGGAGAAGATCATTCTGGCAACCCAGAAGAAGATGATATCGTAGCCGGTAACAAGCACATCGGTGGGATAGAAATAATCCAGATCTTCTGTCTTTTCGGGCCAGTCCAGCGTCTCAAAGGGCCACAGAGCAGAGCTGAACCAGGTATCCAGCACATCGGGATCCCGCTCAATGTTAGCACTGCCGCACTTTTCACACTTGCAGGCATCCTGACGGGAGACGGTAATGTGGCCGCATTCGGCGCAGGTCCATGCGGGGATCTGGTGGCCCCACCAAAGCTGCCGGGAGATACACCAGTCACGAACATTTTCCATCCAGTTGAGATATGTCTTGCTGAAACGGTCAGGGACAAACTTGGTTTCTCCGTCCTTCACAACGCGGATTGCTTCCTCTGCCAGAGGCTTCATTTTTACAAACCACTGGGCGGAAATGATAGGTTCCACGTCATTGTGACAGCGGTAGCAGGTACCCACATTATGGGCGTGGTCATCGATCTTTACAAGATAGCCCTGCTCCTGCAGATCAGCTACAATCTGCTCTCTGGCTTCATAACGGTCAAGACCCTCATACTTTCCGCCGTAAGCATTCACAACACCGTTGTCATCCAGCACGCGGATTACTTCCAGATTGTGACGCAGACCAACCTCAAAGTCGTTGGGGTCATGGGCAGGCGTCATTTTAACACAGCCTGTACCGAATTCCATTTCCGCATAGTCGTCAGCAACAATGGGAATCTGCTTATTGACCAGAGGCAGCGTCACCATCTTACCTACAATATCCTTATAACGCTCATCGTTGGGGTTGACGCAGACACCGGTATCGCCCAGCAGGGTTTCCGGACGGGTGGTAGCAACTACGACCTCACCACTGCCGTCAGCCAGCGGATAACGGATATGCCACAGGTGGCCGGGCTTATCCACATATTCAACTTCTGCATCAGAAAGCGCAGTGACACAATGAGGACACCAGTTGATGATACGGCTTCCCTTGTAGATAAGACCCTTTTCGTAAAGAGAAACAAACACTTCCCGAACGGCATTGGAGCAGCCCTCATCCATGGTAAACCTGGCGCGCTCCCAGTCACAGGATGCGCCCAGCTTTTTCTGCTGCTGCACGATCCGGTTGCCGTCCTTATGCTTCCAGTCCCATACACGCTCCAAAAACTTCTCACGGCCCAGATCGTAACGGGTCAGACCTTCTTTGCGAAGCTCTTCTTCCACTTTGATCTGTGTAGCAATACCCGCATGGTCAACGCCAGGTACCCAAAGGGCATTATAGCCCTGCATACGCTTAAAGCGGATCAGCGTATCCTGCAGCGTTGCATCCATGGCGTGACCCATATGCAGCTGACCGGTCACATTGGGAGGGGGCATAACGATCGTAAACGGCTTTGCATCTCTGCTCTTTGCGGGACGGAAATAACCGTTATCTTCCCACATTTCATAGATCTTGCTTTCAACCTGCTGGGGTTCATACACCTTCGGCAGTTCTCTTGCCATTTGAAACACTCCTTTACAACAAAAAACGCCCTGAGCAAACGCTCAGGACGAAAATAGACATTTCCGTGGTACCACCTGAATTCCCTTAACGGGCACTCATTCGCTGTAACGGGCATACCCGTATTCCCCTACTGCATTCAGGAAATCTGCTCCAGAGCGACCATTTACGCCAAACATGCACATTTTCACCAGCCATGTACTCTCTTTGAATGTTATGGCGCAAAACCTCTCCATCCATGCATTTACCATAATAAAATACCATATTTTTATATTTCTGTCAACTGATGTTTGCGGAAAACTTGACGCAAACATAAAACTGTCATATAATAACTCCATCTTTTGGATTGTGAGATGAAAATGATGAAATTATCGCTTGTTGTTCCCTGCTACAATGAGGCAGAAAACGTTGCCGCTTTTCAAGCTGCCACAATTGCCGCTTTTGATGGTTGCGGATATGATTATGAGATCATCTTTATTGATGACGGCAGCAAGGATGCCACACTGCATGAGCTTCGCAAACTGTTCAATCAGCAAAAGTGCCCCGTTAAAGTCGTCAGCTTTTCCAGAAACTTTGGTAAGGAAGCCGGCATCTACGCTGGCCTGAAGCAGGCTGCCGGTGAATACGTAAGCTTGATTGATGCAGACCTGCAGCAGCGGCCAGAAATCGTGCGGGATATGGTCAACATATTGGACACTAAACCGGAATTTGATGTTGTTGCCGCTTATCAGGACCGCCGTGGAGAAGGCAAAATACTGTCCTTTTTTAAAAAATCCTTTTATACAATTATTAACAGACTTTCAAACATTGATTTAAAATCCGATGCCAGTGATTTCCGTACTTTCCGCAGAAGTGTGGCTGACAGTATTATTGCACTGGGTGAATATCACCGTTTCTCAAAGGGGATTTTTGCCTGGGTGGGCTACAGCACCTGCTTTATCCCCTATGTTGCATGTGAAAGAGCCGCCGGTACCAGTAAGTGGAATTTCTGGAAGCTGCTGAACTATGCCATTGACGGTATTATCGGTTACTCCACAAAACCTTTGCGCATGGCCACCTTTATGGGCGGTTTAACCTCAGCTGCAGCACTGGTGTATCTGATAATTGTTGTACTGCAAAAGCTTATAACGGGCATCGATATTCCCGGCTATGCAACAATTATCGTTCTGATTCTGCTGCTGGGCGGTGTTCAGCTATTTTGTATCGGTATTATCGGAGAGTATGTTGGCAGAACATTTGAACAAAGCAAGGACCGGCCTGTATATATTGCAAAAGAAATTTTAAAATATGAGGAAAACCATTAAAACACCGGGTCAAGTATTGTACTTGACCCGATGTTTGTTGTTATCCAATTTCAGCATGTACTTCCTTGATTTTATCCCGGATTGCAAGCAAGTCAACAAATGTTTCCGGGCGCTTGCTCAGATCTCTCAGCAATGCAGACGGATGGTAGATAGCAGTCATCCATATACCGTTACGGCATATCCAGTTTCCATGTTCTCTGGTAATTCGATAGTCGGAATTGATCAAACGCTTCGCCGCGATTCTGCCAAGGCAAACAATAATCTTGGGCTTAATGAGCGCAACCTGATTTCGCAGATAATCAATGCATGCATCCTGCTCTGATTCCTCAGGATCCCGGTTTCTGGGTGGGCGGCATTTCACAATGTTGGCGATATATGTATTGGTTCTGTCAAGATCAATGATCCGCAGCATATCATCCAATAACTGCCCGGCAGCACCCACAAAGGGCTCTCCCTTCAGATCCTCCTGCTCGCCGGGGCCTTCCCCAACAAAAAGTATATCCGCATTTCTGCGTCCCACACCAAATACCACACGGTTACGTGTTTGACACAGGCTGCAGCGATCACAATGCAGGCATTGCTCCTCCAGATCATTCCAATTCAACATATCAGCGACTCCTTCTGCGGCTTCTCCTGTATCGGCGGCTTCGATTTCTGATTGTCATCCTTCGCATCCAGTGTACTGCCCGTATAACCAGCACAAACGCTGCCAGAATTCCCAGCACGATCAAAACAATATAGAGTACTGTTCTCAAAGCATTACCATCATTCATCTGCAGATTATCGTTATCAGACAGCTGCTGCACTGGCACCGAATTCATAGCAAACAGCTCCACTTCAGCAACGCAGGAATTATTGTGCCAAATTTCCAGACTTGATATCTTAGTACCTTTTTCAATAGGTGCCTGCAGCGCATTATCTACTTCCTGATAATGGTATGTCAACGATTCCGCCAGGATATCAGCCGGCAAAACTGTGGCCATAGATTCCAACGGGCCAACTACCACATCTGCATTGCCGTTTACCACACTGTACTGACGCAATGCCTGCCCGGCGTAAAGGATTTGTCTGGCAGCAAATCCATCGCACTGGTCAATCAACTGCGAGGTTTCCGCATAACCGCCAAATACCACGACCTCGCCGGCATTCTCCGTGTACTCAGATGCAGAGCCCATAACAATGCATATCAGTTCAAGATCATCTGTTTTCGCAACAGATGCAATACAGCGTTCATCATCTTCCGTTACACCAGTTCTGCTGCCAACCACACGGCTGTCATAATAAATAGCAGGTCCGTCTTCCCCATTCATCAGATAGTTATTGGACACAAGATTTCTGGCACCGGATTTATTTGTTGCCGGAACACTGTAGTACACAGTACCGTAAGCATCGGCAAAGATTTCATTTTTGTAAGCGGCTTCCAGAATTCTTGCCGCATCTCTGGCAGTTGTTACCTGCTCCGGATTATGCAGGCCGTGTGGGTTTGTAAAATGTGTAGCCGTACAACCCAGTTCAGCAGCATATCGGTTCATTTCTTCAACAAAGGCACTCTGACTTCCTGAAATATGGTGAGCCAGTACTGCCGCAGCATCATTGGCAGAACCAACCATCATACAATACAGCAGGTCCTGCACCGTCATAACCTCATCCGCTTCCAGGCCGGTAGATGCAGCACCCAACGGGATTGTGTCCAGTACTTCCTGAGAAACTGTAACGGCTTCGGACATATCACCTTGCTCCGCAACAATCAAACCTGTCAGAATCTTAGCAAAGCTGGCCGGATACATTATCTCGTCAGCATTATATGCATGCATCAGGGTCTGGCTTCCAATCTCATACAGAACCGCCGCACGCACATTGCTGACCAGCGGACGGGAACCGAGAAACGGCACATGTGCATCCAGCGTATGACAGCCGTTAACTACAGGCCCGCTCAGTGTTTCATTCGTTGCATGAGCTGCATTGAAGCCCACCAGCACCAACAGCAGACTGAAAATCAAGCAAATACAGCCAATTTTTTTCATAAATATCCCTCATAAATCTCTGATCGGACTTGTCCGACAGAAAGAATCCGTGTATAATGATATTGTATTATATCAGTAATTTTACTTCACGTCAATGCAGTGAGGTCTGCTGTATGAAAAAATCCCTGATTGCTTTTATCATGCTAACTGTTATATTTCTAAGTGTGCTGATCGGTATTTTTATAGGAAGAAATACTGTCAATGAGCTGTATCTGCCTGCTGATGATGCTGCATCAACACCCCAGCAGGCAGACGGCAAAATTGATATCAATACAGCCACACACGCACAGCTCACCCTGCTTCCCGGGATTGGCGATGCACTTGCCAGCCGCATTATCAATTACCGTACACAAAACGGTCCTTATGAGAACATAGCCGATCTTATGTGTGTTGAGGGCATTGGAAAGATAAAATTCGAGAGAATACAGGATTACATTAAAGTCGGAGGTTAATATGAAGATTCTTGTTGTGGACGATGAAGATCTGTTGGTAAAAGGTATTCGTTTCAATTTGCAGAACGACGGTTACGAAGTAATTACCGGATCAAACGGTATCGAAGCTGTTGCCCATGCTCAAAACCACACTCCGGACCTGATTATTTTGGATGTAATGATGCCTGAAATGGACGGATTAACTGCATGTGCAAAAATCCGTGAGTTCTCAAATGTTCCTATTATTTTGCTTACCGCCAAAGCTGATGATATGGACAAGCTGATCGGTTTTGACCAGGGAGCAGACGATTATCTGACAAAGCCGTTTAACATCCTTGAATTGAAGGCGCGGGTACGCGCCATGCTGCGCCGGGTGGGAACGCAGGAAAAAGGAACATCTTCCACACTTACCATCGGCACCATTTCACTGGATCTGGACGCCAGAAATGCATACCGCTCCGGTGAATTGGCCGACCTGACGGCAAAGGAATTTGATGTAATTGAATTTCTGATGCGTAATGCAAACCGTGTCTACTCCCGGGAAGCGCTTCTGGATACGATCTGGGCCTACGAATATCGAAGCGATATCCGCACAGTTGATGTTCACATCCGCAGGCTTCGGGAAAAGCTGGAGCAAAACCCTGCTGATCCGCAATACATCATGACGAAATGGGGTGTTGGTTATTACTTCCGTAAATAAAAGCAGAAAAGGCATCCACTACAAAAGCACCCATTTCCGCTATGCAACAACCTATGTACTCATAACTTTTTTCGTGCTGCTGTTTCTTAACATTTATTCCTCACGGATCAGTCAGGAATTGTTCTACAACAGTAAGGAAGCCTCTATGATTGACAGGTGTTTGATCACTGCATCCGAAATTGCAGATCTGGAGGTTTTAAATCAATCAACCGTATCCAATGCAGTTTCCGATATGAGCAGTTTAAAGGTCACGCGTATGATCATCACAGATCAGAACGCAGTTGCGATTTACGATTCTCTGACGGGAAGTCCCGCGGTCGGACAATATGTCTTGTTTCCCGAGATCATACAAGCATTAGATATATATGACGTATTCAGCTGGAACTACCACGACGGTGCCATGCAGTCCTGTGCTGCTACACCGATCGTTTCTTACGGTACTCTGATAGGCTGCGTCTACATGATGGAGTATGATGTCAATCAAGGTGCTTTGATTAAAACTCTGCAATACAATACATTTACAATTACACTGATTCTGGAATTGGTGGTTATATTATTTTCTCTGGCATTTTCCACTGCCTTTTCCAAGCGTCTGCGCAGAATTATGGTATCCATGCGCATCATTCGTCAGGGCGATTACACACACAAAGTGAAAATGGGCGGCAATGATGAGCTTACCGTCTTGGGCGAGGAGTTCAACGGCCTTGTGGAACGTCTGCAGACCTCTGAACAAAAACGCAGTAATTTTGTATCCGATGCTTCTCACGAGCTAAAGACACCTCTTGCATCCATCAAGCTGCTTTCTGATTCCATCCTGCAAAATGACATGGATCTGGAAACTATCAGAGAATTTGTGGGCGATATTGGCAATGAGGCGGACAGACTTAATAAAATGTCCCATAAGCTGCTGTCCCTTTCCAAAGCGGAAACGCAAATAGAAAACGAATGGGAAATTGTCAACATTGCACCCACGATCCAGCGTGTCGTCAGGATGCTGAGCGCAATCGCAGACAAGACCGGAATTATGATTGAAACCAATTTGATTGATAACTGTCCCATACTGATTTTGGAGGACGATTTGTATCAGATCGTATTCAATCTGGTTGAGAACGGCATTAAGTACAATACACCCGGGGGTAAATTATCGATCACACTTACTCGTCAGGATGACAATGCCGTTTTAACGGTACAGGATACCGGTGTAGGAATTCCGGAGGAATCACTGCCCCACGTATTTGAACGCTTTTACCGAGTGGACAAGGCACGTTCTCGAAAATCCGGCGGCAGCGGTCTTGGTCTGGCAATCGTTCGTATCATAACAGAACGCAACCGCGGTCATATTCAGGTACACAGCACCATAGGCAAAGGCACTGCATTTACCGTGACCTTCCCCATTTTTGATACAGAGGAGGCAGCCGAATGAAACGTATCCTCACCTGCTTTATCGTTATTGCATGCCTGTTATGCGGGTGTAGCCATGCAGCAGCGAAGATCCATGATCCTGTTAATTTTTATTATTGCGCCAATCCTGTTTCATTTAATACAACAGAAGGTGTCATTGCCCATGAAACACGGGATGCCAAAGGCGTTCAAAGCAACGATGCGCTGCTTGCCATGTATTTGAAAGGCCCGGTAAACGACCAATTTTCCAGCCCTTTTCCTGCTGGAACCCAGATTATTTCTGTCGAAACTGCAAACAACAAATGCGTTGTCACATTAAACGATTCCTTTGCTGAATTGACAGGAGTAGATCTGTCAATCGCCTGCAGCTGTCTGAGCATGACATTAATGGAACTTACAGGGGCAGACAGTGTGGAGATCAAAGTGGTTGACAGAGAATTGTTTGGACAAAAATCTGTAACAATAACCAAAGACAGTTTGCTGCTTTTTGACAGCAGCGCATCGGAAGCCAATCAGCCTCAGGAATAACGGAGGGCAAAACATGCGATTCGTATCTTGGAACGTAAACGGTCTCAGAGCCTGCATGCAAAAGGGCTTTATGGACTTCTTCCAGAGTGCAGGTGCCGACTTTTTCTGTTTGCAGGAAACAAAGCTGCAAGCAGGACAGATCCAACTGGAGTTACAGGACTATACCCAGTATTGGAATTATGCCGATAAAAAAGGCTATTCCGGCACAGCAATATTCGCAAAAACACCGGCTCAATCCGTATGTTACGGTTTAGGAATTCCTGAATTGGATACTGAAGGCCGCCTGATTACATTAGAGTACCCGCAATTTTATCTCGCCACATGCTACACGCCCAATGCCCAGCGGGAACTGGCGCGATTACCGTACCGTCTTGAATGGGAATCCGCATTTGCCAGCCATCTTACATCTCTGGCAGCAGAAAAACCGGTAATCGTCTGTGGTGACCTGAATGTAGCCCATAAGGAAATCGATCTGAAAAATCCTTCCGCTAACCGGGGCAGTGCCGGATTTTCCGATGAGGAACGTGCCTGTTTTACAGACCTGCTGAATAAAGGTTTTACGGACACGTACCGCTATTTAAATCCGAATAAAACCGGTGCGTATACATGGTGGAGCTATATGTTTAAAGCCCGTCAGAACAACGCCGGTTGGCGCATTGATTATTTTCTTGTTTCCGACAGCCTTGCAGCTCAAATCAAAGATACTCCAATTTATTCCGATGTATCTGGTTCTGATCACTGTCCTGTGGGTCTCGAGTTGTCACTCCCCCTCTAATACCACGCCAAGGATATTCTCTCGCTTTTGAAGATGGCTTTTTTGCAGCCTTTCAATATATGCGAACGGTTCTTCAGGTTTGATAGGTATAAACCTTTCATGCATATTCGGGTGGTTGGGTACTGCTCGAAACTTGATAATCCCCTCCCCCAGTTTCTTTACCGGCACTTTCTTCTCAAGGCCGAAGGAATCTCCCTTGGGCACACAGATCCCAAGGCTTTCCGATTTATTATCACACTCTGCAACGATTTTAAAAATTACTTTCCCTGAAAGCATACAGTTACAGCAAATGTGATAATACAGCCCCGCCCTGCTGACGGCTGCCGTGCCGATCACATCATTTCCCAGCAAGATTTCACATAAATATTCCATATAAAGCGCCCCCCTTACCGCAACTGTATGCGGTAAGGGGGACATGCATTCATATACCTCTGTTTTCACTTAGGCCAAAGCTGACTGCAATGGCATTATCAACCATCAGCATTTGCTGTTCGTCCAGATGTCCCATATGCTCACGCAGCCGTCTTTTATCAATGGTACGGATCTGCTCCAACAGGATCACAGAGTCCTTGCTCAAACCTACACTGCCTCCGGCAATATTGATATGTGTCGGGAGTCTCGCTTTGCTGGTTTGGCTCGTTATGGCTGCTGCAATGACAGTTGGAGAATGTCGATTGCCGGTGTCGTTCTGTACGATCAGAACCGGACGGGTTCCACCCTGTTCACTTCCGACTACCGGCGACAGATCCGCGTAAAAAATATCGCCACGCTTGACTGTGCTATCCATGTGCTTCACACTCCGTGAAAAATCATTGCCTGCGCTACCGGGATCTTCCATATGTAACGCGGCTAACTCTATTGTCCCACACACAGAAGAAAAATATACGGCAGCACCGTCAAATTATCCTATGCACTAAGCAACAGAAAGCTACAGGTATTCAAAATTTTTGACATCCAAAGACAGAACACGACTGCCTTTCCAAAGAATCTCAGTTTTAACGGGATTGTCCTGTGCATCCAACCACACCTCAAGGTGCAGCGCCTCTTCTTTGTAGCTGTCATCCAGCAAAACTTTCATGTACTCACCGTCGGTTCCGCAAGCAGATAAATATCCACTTCTAAGGGTATTTATAAAGACCCATGGTGCGCTGACTGGAGTGATCAAACCATCAGCCATTGTTTCAAACGCAAGTGCTTTATCATCAAAGGTCAAGTGCCCGCCTTCACCGCTGATCTGCCCCTTGATACCGGCAATGGATTGCGGCTCTACTACCGTAAATGTAAGCTTGCCTGCCTGATCTGTCTTACATTCCAACGTAAACGCGTACAGTTTATCACCATAGTCAGCGGTGACCACCGCTGTAAAAGCACATCCATTGCTTTTCAGGATCTTATCCCGAAGCCCGATCGCTCTTGACATTTCTCCGTCAAGGCTGGTGCAGCCCGTAAACAGCAGAACCACAATGAGGGCCGCAAACACTCTTTTCATAGCATCCCGTCCTATTTCAGTAGTCGGGGAAGAACGTTTAAAATATCGGTTGGCAGCATGCCGTATTGTCCAACATCCCGCGCGCAAATATCACCGGCTGCACCATGCAGCCATGCAGCACAAGCAGCGGCCTCCAAAGGCTCAATCCCCTGCCCCAGCAGACTTACCAGAACACCGGCCAATACATCACCGCTGCCGCCCACGGCCATTCCCGGATTTCCGGTTTCGTTAATGTAACAGCGTATACCGTCGGTAATAACGGTACGGTGTCCTTTGAGCAATACGATCACGCCAAGCTCCCGTGCAAGATCCGCAGCACTTTCAACTCTGTTGTCGGAAATCACACCGCCCATCCTGCAGAATTCCCCGTCATGGGGGGTCAGTATGGTAGGACTCGTCCTTCTCCGCAAAATATCCTTATGCGCCTTCAAAACATTTATGCCATCCGCATCCAAAACAACAGGGCCCTGATATTCGTCCAGCACCGCTTCTACCGCACATAAAACGCCTTCGGTTTTTCCGCATCCCGGTCCGATCAACACGGCATCTTTACCCGGCAGGATATTCAGCAAATTCTTCACCGAAGCCGGTGACAATGTACCTCCCTGATCCGGCAGCGGAAATACCACCGGTTCTGTCAGTTTTACAGCTTCGATTTCATATATGCTTTCCGGTACACCCAGATATACAAGTCCCGCGCCGCTGCGCAATGCGCCCAATGCAGCCAGCGCAGCTGCGCCTGTATAGCCGCGGCTGCCGCACAGCAGCAAAATTTTACCGCAGTTGCCCTTATGACAATCCGGCATGCGGTCCGGCAGCAAAGACAAAACGCCATGATGATCCAGCTTCCGTATATCCATTTCCATTGCCTCCTATCGAAAAATTGTTTGTATAATCATAACATTTTCCCGAATTATCGTCAATAATCCCTGGAATTTCACTTGCATTATTTTATAGATTATGTTATTATACCATTTGATATTTAAATGCGATGAATGGGCTGCCTTGTTCCGATAATACGTTTCAAGAGAGAGTGGGCCGGTGGAAACCACTTACGTACGGATCCGGGCTTTCTCCCGGGAGCAGCGGCTTGAATTTCAGTAGAGTCTGCCGGATGATTCCGTTAACAATCGGTGGTGCAAACGCACCTTATGAGCTGCGCCTTACGGCGAATTGCGGGTGGTACCGCGGAAGGATTGCCTTTCGTCCCGATCATGGGATGACAGGCATATTTTTTATGAATTACCTGTTTTCAGGAAGGAGTAAACAGAATGAAAGAACAGTTGGAACAGATCAGGCAGCAGGCGATCATAGCCCTGGACGAGGCAACTACACCTGCCGCGCTTGAAGAGCTGCGTGTACGTTATTTAGGTAAAAAGGGTGAACTTACTGCCGTTTTAAAGATGATGGGCAAGCTCTCTGCCGAAGAACGTCCCATTATGGGTCAGATGGCTAACTCTGTGCGGGCCATGCTGGAAGAAAAGCTGGATGAACGCAAAACCGCCATCAATGCATCGGTGCTGGAAGCCAAGCTTGCCGAAGAAGCCATTGACGTAACCATCCCCGGTCAGGTGACTGTGTTGGGCCATCAGCACCCTATGAATATGGTTCTGCAGCAGATCAAAGACATTTTTGTGGGCATGGGCTATCAGGTTGTTGACGGCCCCGAAGTAGAGCTGGCAAGCTATAACTTCACCAGACTGAACATTGAAGAGGGCCACCCCTCCCGGGACCGTTCCGATACCTTCTACTTCACTGATGATGATGCCGTACTGCTGCGTACCCAGACCAGCCCCATGCAGATCCGTTTTATGGAAAACAACAAGCCACCCCTTTGCATGCTGGCCCCCGGCCGTGTGTTCCGTAAGGACGAGGCAGATGCTACCCACTCCCCCATGTTCCACCAGATTGAAGGTCTTGTTGTGGATGAGAACATTACCATGGGCGATCTGAAGGGTGCCCTCGTGGCAATCATGCAGCAAATTTACGGGGAGGATTCCGTTATGCGGTTCCGGCCCCACCATTTCCCCTTTACTGAGCCCAGTTGTGAGATGGACATGCAGTGCCATAAGTGCCACGGCACCGGTGAAGTAGACGGTCAGGTCTGCTCCACCTGCCACGGCGAAGGCTGGATCGAGCTGCTGGGTGCCGGCATGGTACACCCCGAAGTTTTGCGCAACTGCGGTATTGATCCCGAAAAGTACTCCGGCTTTGCTTTTGGTATGGGCCTTGAGCGTATGGCAATGGGCCGTATGCGCAACAATGACCTGCGTTTGATCTTTGATAACGACGTACGGTTCCTGAATCAGTTCTAAGGAGGGAAAGACAATGAAACTCAACAGAAAATGGCTGCATGAGGAATTCGTGGATCTTTCCCACGTTTCCGACAGAGATTATGTAGAGAAGCCCACCGTCTTCGGCCAGAAGGTAGAGACCTGGGAGCGCATGGATGCAGAGAACAAGAAGGTGGTAGTCGGTAAGGTCCTGGAGATCGTCCGTCACGAAAATTCC